>CAMGAM010000006.1 GCA_946007485.1 uncultured Mycoplasmatota bacterium | reverse complement strand
TATTCTTTTCTATCTTCAACAATTAAATCGGCATAAACATCATATAAATGTAATTCATCTACTCCTAAAATATCTTTCTTAAGTTTATAATACTTATGAAGTATTCCTATCTTATCATTTATTACTGATATTAAATTATTATAAATAGATTCATCTAACTCATCACCATACATCGCTGCCTCTATTGCACTATTATATTTCCTTATTTTACTCGTAGCCACTTCTTCTTTTATATTTGAAGTAATTAAATTAGCATAAACATTTTTATATTGTTTAAATGTTTCATACATCGTATCAAAAGCAGCTTTTCTAATCTCTCTATTATCATCTTCAATATATAAACAAAACTTACTATTATCAAGTTCATACTCTTCATTATCTACAATAAAATTAGGAAATACCATATCTGAATCCTTTAATAATTCATACGTTTCATAATTATTTCCAAAAACTTTAGATAAATTAGCTAATAATTTCTCTTCACTATCTGATAAAGTATGTTCTTTATATCTAAACATCTCTATAAAATATCTTTCATATTCTCTTAATTTATCATTTTCCTGATAAAACTTTTCTATATCACTATAATTCATCTTAAGTATCTCAGGTTCTATAAAATATGTTTCATTTATAACTTCACTACTTAAATTATTTATTTCTTCCTTAAGTTCCCTATTCTTATTAACTGAAGTATCTTCATCACACAATAAACTAACATATACTTCTAATTTAGAAACTAATCTTGATACTTCCATACTTAAATTAATTACTTCATATAAGGTATCTGCATCGTAAGAAATATCCTTATATTTAGAAAATTCTGATAATTTATTCTTAACAATCATCATATCTTTTCTTACATCACCAATACTACTATAAATCTTACTTAAATCCCACTTATAACATTCTTCTATTTTTTCTCTATTCATAATAGCCTCCTATATAGATTATAGCAAAAATAATGAAGAAAATCTATTAAAAAAGACTTAATGATTATACATTAAATCTAAAATAACAAATATCTCCGTCTTGCATTAAATAATCTTTTCCTTCAAGTCTCATTTTTCCATTATCCTTAACATCTTTCTCAGAACCATATTTAACTAAATCATCAAAGCTCATTACTTCTGCCCTAATAAATCCTCTTTCAAAATCAGAATGAATTATTCCAGCACATTCTGGAGCTTTCATACCCTTTTTAAATGTCCATGCCTTAACTTCATCACTTCCTGCCGTAAAGAAAGTCGCTAGTCCCAATAATGAATATGTTTTCTTAATTAATTGATCAAGACCCGATTCAGAAATTCCCAATTCCAATAAAAATTCCTTCTTTTCATCATCATTTAATTCCGCTAATTCACTCTCTATCTTCGCACATATCATTACTACTTCACTATTTTCTTCTTTAGCATATTCACATACCTTTTCGTAGTAGCTATTTCCGCCATTTAAAACATCCTCTTCTGAAACATTGGCTACATATATTATTGGTTTTAAAGTAATTAAATTAAATGATTTAATTACTTCTAATTCATCTTCCGATAAATCTATCTTCCTACATGGAATATTTCTCTCTAAATTTTCTTTAATTTTCTTTAAAGTATTAATTTCTAATAACTCTTTCTTATCCTTAGTCATCTCTGCTTTTTTTCCAATACGATTAATCCTTCCGTCGATTATCTCTAAATCAGACATAATTAATTCTACATTGATAACTTCAATATCTCTAATCGGATCAACGCTATTATCTACATGAATAATATTCTTATCATCAAAACATCTTACTACTTCAACTACTGCATCTACTTCTCTAATATGAGATAAGAATTTATTTCCAAGTCCTTCACCTGAAGATGCTCCTTTTACAAGTCCTGCTATATCAGTAAATTCATATGTTGTAGGTATTGTTCTCTCTGGCATATACATTTCCTCTAAAACAGCTACTCTTTTATCAGGAACAACCACCACTCCAACATTTGGATCAATCGTCGCAAAAGGATAATTCGCTGCTAAAATATTTTTCTTGGTTATTGCATTAAATAGTGTTGACTTTCCCACATTAGGAAGTCCTACAATTCCTGCTGTTAAACTCATTTATATCACTTCTTTCACACAAGATATTATAACAAAAAAAGACATATTTAACAATAAAAACATCATTAATAGAAAATGCTAAAAACTAAGCTCGTTGAAACCAGGCTAGGTGTTATGTTGAGTTTGCTACGATATCTCACGTATTCATATATCAATACATACTTAAAATACATATATGAATAAAATTAAATTATAAAGCAAAAGAATACTTTTCAGTACTCTTTCCTGTTAATTACACTTTTTAAATGGTTCTTCCTGAAATTCTAGCTTTGGCTTCTTGATATTCTTGATCAACTGCTAATGGATAAAAAAGACCATTTCTATAAAATCTTGCATCTCCAGCATCTCTTAAAACCTCTTTCCCATAAACCAAATCTTTATCATTTTCTGAACGTTCCAATTGTTCTTGTTCTACATATCTTAAATCAGCTGCCATCGGAATAGTTGTTCCATAATTTAAATTAATAATTTGTCTAAAAAGATCACCTGGTTCATCTTTATTAGGATTACATCCTCTAAAACATTCTAAATCATTAATTCTAACACCCAAAATTTGGCAATTTCCATGGTCAAAAGACTCAGCGCCATCACCTAATATATATCTTTTAAGAAAAGCATCAAAATCTTTATAATATTCCAAAGTATCAAAATCATGAGCTCTCTTTATTGATTCAATCAAATGATTAGTACAAGAACCTATATAAATTGCCGTACATTCATCAATATTATCAAGAGATGTATGTATTGCTTCAATGGCCCTTTTACCCGCTGCTTCAAGCAATTTGTCATTTTCTAACCTAGCTTTTTCTATCATAGCATTCTCAACACGCAAATTTTGAGATTCCGAATCAACTACTATTTTCTTTATTTCTTCAAAAGTTTTCATATTTCCCTCCTATAGAAATTGTACCATTTTTTTTTACGAAAAGTCATCTATTTTACTTAATTTACAAAATAAAAGATGTAATTTTGTATAATTGTATAATCATAGATAACATTAACCTTCCACTTTTAAAGCATTACTCCTGTATTAAATCCAAGTGGTAATCCCATAATATAAAATCCAATAATTATTAATAACCATAATATTGAAAAAGCTATTGCATAAGGAACCATTAAACTCATCGCGTCAGTCAAAGTAATAATATCTTTCTTCTTACTATTATAAATCTGTAAGAATCCAATTAATATAACAAAATAAGTAAATAATGGACTCATTCCCTTTACCGAACTATCAGCTGCCCTAAATACTGCCTGTGCAAATTCTGGAGTAAAAGAACTCTGCATAAACATTGGAACTACTACTGGAGACATAATTGCCCATTTTGTAGCTAAAGAAGGAACAAATATTGAACTAATAATTGTTATCACAAATGTAAAAATTATCAAAATTATTCCTGTTAATTGTAAATTACCAAGTAATTCAGTTAATGATACTACTATAAATACTCCAATATTAGTTTCTTTAAATATTAAACAAAATTGTGCTGCAAAAAATATCAGTACCAACAAAGATGAAAATCCTTTTAAATAATAACTCATACAATTCATTATATCTTTATTATTTTTAATTGTCTTAACTCTTATTCCATAAATAAGTCCTGAAAATCCAAATAAAACAGCAAATATTAATACTGATCCTTGTTTAAAATAAGACCCTTCTCCAAACAACATTCCCACATAAGTTGACTCTTTTAAATTAAGTAAAAGCCCCGAAAAAGGTAATCCTGGTATAATACAATATATCAAAATAATACACAATATTGCTGTCGATAATATTGCTACAATTACTCCTTTTTTCTCTTTTTTAGACACTTCCTGAGCTAAATCAATGTTTTCTTCTTCAGAAATAGTATATCTTCCTAACTTAGGAACTACATATTTTTCTGTTATTACCATTCCTAAATAAGAAATTAATAACGTTGCAAATATCATAAAAATAATATTTCCACTCAAACTTACAACATAATTTTGATCTAATATCTTCGTTGCACTTTGAGTATAACCTAACAAAATATTATCAACACCATTAACTATAATATTTGCTCCATATCCAAAAGATATTCCCGCAAAAGCAGCGCAAATACCAGCAGAAGGATGCCTTCCCAAATTCATAAATAGTATTGCAGCTATTGGAATTAAAATAACATAAGCCGCATCATAAAACATTGATGATATTACCCCTAAAAAAACTACTAAAAAAGTAAATAATTTTTTAGGTTTATCTTTTGTAATCCATTTAAAAAATGAATTTAAAAATCCTGATTTATAAGCTACACCAACTCCCATAAGACCAACAATAAGCGTACCTAGGGGAGCAAAATTTATAAAATTAGAAATCATATTACTAACTAAATACTGAAGGCCAGTCCTATTAAACAAGTTATTAATTGTTACAATTTGTGTATCTAAATCACCCGTAGCATTATTAACATTGTAATAAGATGTCTCTAAATTAAGAATATTACCAACACTACTAACAACCATAATAATAATTGTTAAAATAAATAATAAAAGTGCTGGATGTAATCTCACTTCTTTCTTTTTCATAAACTTTCCACCTTTTTAATCTTTTTATTAAATTCTACTCGTGGCATCATAACAACTCTGCCACAATTAATACATTTAATCTTTATATCAGCACCTACTCTAACTACTTCAAATCTATTAGTTTTACATGGATGCTCTTTCTTCATCACAACAATACTTCCTAGTTTATAATCCATAATAATTATCTCCTACTAGCAAAATTATATCATGATTTTTAATTTTTATCAATTAAAAAGACTATTCTCTTTATTGATAGTCTAATCCTTTTCTAACCAATCTTCTCCCTTAAATGGTTCTGTCCTATATAAATCTAAATAATCTTGTTGTCTTAACACTTCATAAACAGCTATTGCTACTGAATTAGATACATTTAAACATCTCACATTATCACTACTTGGAATTCTAATACATCTATCAAGATATTTTCTAAGTATTTCTTTAGGTATTCCAGTACTTTCCTTTCCAAATATTAAATATATATTTTTAGATTTATCACTAAAATCAACATCACTATGTGCTTTCTTACCATATCTTGTAAAAAAATAATATTCTCCATTATTTTTAGAAACAAAATCATTAAAATCATCATACAAAGTATAATTAACTTTATCGATATAATTAACTGCACTCCTATTAATAACACCTGTATTTAAAGCAAAACCAAGTGGTCTTATTAAATGAAGTTTAGCCCCTGTAGCAGCACAAGTTCTCATAATATTACCAGTATTCTCTGGTATCTCTGGCTCATATAATACGATATTAATCATTTTATTTCACCATCACTAAATTTAATATTATTAACAAACTCTACAGTCTTTGATACACTATATCCATTATCCTTAATATTATAAATACTTATTAATTTACCATCTTCAAAAACAATAATATTAGGTATATCCGTTATATCTGCATATTTTAAAGAATATTTTTCTATCATTTTCCTTTTTATACTAGCATCTTTAATTGTCTCTGTAATATTCATATATAAAACATCTTTGTTAAAATCATTATTCTTAATACTATTAGCAAGTTTTTTATCAAATTTATTTATCTGAGTATCATCAACTACTGAAACATAAATTACACTATCTGGATTTTCAACAATATAATTATCTAATTCATTATAATTAATCACATTCATATAATTATCAAGAACCGACACATTTTCTTTCGCATCTTTATAAGCCGAAACCCACATATAAAAATAATATATTATTAATAATGATACTAAAATTACTATTCCCAAAATAATATAATTTTTCTTAGGTATTACTCTAAGTTCATCCTTCATCTCTAACATCCCTCTCTATTTACATTTTAACAACTATTCATCATTTTGTAAATATATATATCTTTAAAAAAGTATCTAAATTTGCTATAATAATATATATATCAATTAATGAAAGGAACAAGCTTATGAATAATATTTTTAATCTACCTTTTGAAAATTTAGAAAACTACTTTGAAAGTATTAATGAAAAAAAATACCGTGCTACCCAGTTATATGACTATCTATACAAAAAAAGAACATATAATCTTGATAGTATGACTAATATCAGTAAAGAATTACGAGATAAAATCTCAAAAGAATTTGATTTTTCATTTATAGAAATTATTAAAAAACAAGTTGATATAGATGTTAAAAAATACCTTTTCAAATTAAAAGATGGTAATCTCATCGAATCAGTTCTAATGTACCATAATTATGGCATAAGTCTTTGTGTTTCTTCTCAAGTTGGTTGTAATATGGGATGCAAATTCTGTGAAAGTGGACGCCTAAAAAAAGTAAGAAACTTAGAAACTTATGAAATTGTTGAGCAACTACTCCTAATAGAAAGTGATATCAAAGATAGAATTACTCACGTTGTCGTTATGGGTATCGGAGAACCGTTTGATAACTATGACAATGTTATGAATTTTATTAGAATAATTACATCAAATAAAGGCATTGATCTAGGTTCAAGACACATAACTGTCTCAACTTGTGGAGTTATCCCTGGCATTGAAAAATTTATGCAAGAATTTAAGCAAGTAAACCTAGCTATTTCTCTCCATGCCCCTAATGATGAAATAAGAAATAAAATTATGCCTATTAGTAAAGTATATAAATTATCTGATTTAATGAATACCCTTAAAAAATATCAAAATACTACTAATAGAAGAATTACTTTTGAATATATTATGTTAGAAAACATTAACGACTCAGCTGAATGTGCTAAAGAATTAGCTAATCTTATAAAAAATATCAATGGATATGTTAATCTAATACCTTACAATGAAACTGAAAATATTGAGTTTAAACGTACAAAAAAAGTGCAAATTTTAGCATTTTATGATATACTTAAGAAAAGTGGAATAAACGTAACAATTAGAAAAGAATTTGGAGGAAAAGTTGACGCTGCATGCGGACAGCTAAGAGCTAAATCTTTGTAGGAGGAAATATGCAAACATTTTATTTTACTGATCCAGGAAAAGTAAGATCACACAACGAAGACAGTGTAACTATAATTAATAATGATAAATCTGAATTTGTTTTAGCAATCGCTGATGGAATGGGAGGCCACAAAGCTGGCGAAGTTGCTTCAATGATTGCTATTAATCATATAAGAGACAGTTTTTATAAATTAGATACTCTAGGCACCAAAGAAGAAGCTATCGAATGGCTTCGCCTAATTGTCAAAGAAATTAATGAGAAAATATTTGACTATGCCAAAGAACATCCAGAAAGCAAAGGACTTGGAACAACTTTAGTTATTGCTATTAAAACCAATGATTATATTCTCTACGGAAATATTGGTGATAGTTCTGGTTTTGTCATTAAAAATAATACTCTTCATAAAGTAACAAAGGATCATACTTATGTATCAATGCTTCTTAGTAACGGAAGATTAACCGAAGAAAATGCTAAAAACCATCCTGGTAAAAATCTATTAACAAGAGCACTCGGAGCTAATAATCCAATTGAAATAGATATTTTTGATATTGATACATCAGTTAAAGGACTCTTTTTATGTAGTGATGGACTCACAAACATGTTAACTGAAGAACAAATTGAAAAAATTCTAAATAGCGATCTTGAAGTTGAAGAAGCCGTTATTAAATTGATTAGAAAAGCCAACTCTAGAGGTGGCACCGATAATATATCAATCGCATATTTAAAAAAAGAAAGTGGTGAACTATAATGTTATCAAAGGGGCAAAAAATTAACAATCGATATGAAATTGTTAAATCCATTGGCGAAGGTGGTATGGCAAATGTATATCTTGCTAACGATAAGATATTAGATCGAAAAGTAGCCGTTAAAGTACTACGTGGTGATCTATCATCTGATGATAGATTTATTCGTCGTTTTCAACGTGAAGCATTGTCTGTATCTAATCTATCTCATCCCAATATTGTCGAAGTATACGACGTTGGTGAAGAAGACGGACAGTACTATATTGTCATGGAATATATTGAAGGTAAAACTTTAAAACAACTTCTAAAAAAACGTGAATCTCTAACCTTACCAGAAGTTATCGATATCATGACACAATTAACTGATGGTATTTCCCACGCCCACGAATCATATATTATTCACCGCGATATTAAGCCACAAAATATTATGATTGAAGATGACGGTCGCATAAAAATAACTGATTTTGGTATTGCTATGGCTCTAAATGCCACTCAATTAACCCAAACTAATTCTGTTATGGGAAGTGTTCATTACCTTCCACCAGAACAAGCAAGCGGTAAAGCTGCTACTGTTAAAAGTGATATCTATTCATTGGGTATCTTAATGTATGAACTATTAACCGGAACCGTTCCATTTAAAGGAGATAACGCCGTTGAAATAGCTTTAAAACACATGAAAGACAAAATTCCAAGTATCAGAAAACAAGATCCATCAATTCCTCAATCAGTTGAAAATATCTTGTTAAAAGCCACTGCTAAAAATCCTCGTAATAGATACGATACCGCTAAGGAAATGCACGATGATTTACTTACTTGCTTAACTGAAGAACATGCCAACGACAAAAAAATAACTTTTGAATATCCTGAAAATGATATTGATGATAGCACCCCTATCGCAACTAATAAACCACCAAAGAAAAAAGTTGAAAAGCCAAGTGAAAGTGTTTCCGAAGATACTGAAGATTTAGCTACTGAAATAAAACAAGAAGATATTGAAGAAAATCAAGAAAATGATGAAGAAAGTGACAGTTTTGATGAGCCTAAAAAAAGAAATACTTTAATTATTATTCTCGCTTCTTTCTTCCTATTACTCTTAATAAGTATTAGTGTTTTTTGGTTAATAACTACCAAAGAAGTTGAAGATATTGTTGTCCCTGATGTTGTTAATTTAACTCTTGATGAAGCAATTGAAAAATTAACCAAAGAAGGATTTACATATACTACAGAACAGCAAAATAGTGAAAAAGTAGAAGTTGGAAACGTCATTAAAACTGTTCCCAAAGCTGGAAGTACTAGAAAAAAAGGTGATACAATTACTATCGTTGAATCAATTGGTGGTGAATATACCTACCTAGAAGACTATACTGGTAAAAATTACACCGAAGTAAAAGCCAAATTAGAATTACTAGGTATTAATGTTTTAGTAGAAAAAAAAGATGTTGAAGATAGAGAAAAATATCAAGATAAAGAAAATATCATTATTGATCAATCTCCAAAATTTGTTGAAACTGAAAACACTGATGAAAAACAATTACTTGAAGCTGGCGATACCGTTACTTTATATATTCCAAATATTGTTAACGAATATCCTGATATGGTCAATGAAGGATGGGTACTATCTGATGTCATTGCCTTTAGTAAAGAATATAATATTCCTTTGACAGTTCAAGATAAAGATGGTAAAACCATTCCAGAAACTGATTATGATAACTATCAAAGTGCCACAGTAATTAATCAATCAAAACCGCCAAAATATGCTATAGTCAGTGGAATATCGTTAAAAGTAACTATTAATATTACCTACGAAGATAATACTGATGATAATACTACTGATGAATCTGTGGAATAAACTAGGAAGTGATTTATGACTGGTAGAATAATTAAAAATATAAGTAATGATTATACTATCGAATCAAATGGCAAACTATATATATGCAAACCAAGAGGAAAATTTAGATTAGATGATAAAACTCCACTTGTTGGTGATATTGTTTCATTTGATGAATTAAACAATTATATTATCGATATATTGCCAAGAAAAAATGAATTAATTAGACCAAGTATTGCCAATATTGATATGGCTATCATTGTCACCAGTGTCAAAAATCCCGATTTTGATACTGTCACCTTAGATAAAACTCTAACAATCACCTCATACAATAATATTACTCCAATAATCTATTTTACAAAATTAGATTTACTAAATGATGATGAATACCAACAAATAAAAAAATATATTGATTATTATCAACATATTGGATATCTAATTTCGACAACTCCTGATGATTTACTAAAAAAAATTAATGGATTAACCGTTGTTTTAACAGGTCAAAGTGGTGCTGGTAAATCTACTTTATTAAATAAAATTAATCCATCATTAAAACTTAAAACAGCTGAAATATCTATGGCTCTAGGACGTGGAAAACACACCACAAGACACACTGAATTATTTGAAACAGCTGGTTCATACATTGCAGACACTCCAGGATTTTCTAAAATTGATTTAGTAGGAATGTCAAATATTGATATTAGAGATAATATGAAAGAAATGTTTGATAATTTACAATATTGCAAATACCATGACTGTATGCATTTAAGTGAAGATGGTTGTCATGTTATTGAATTAGTTCAAAAAAAAGAAATCTTAGCAAGTAGATATAATAATTATAAAAATTTTATAAAAAGGTGATTTATATGACTAAAATATCAACCTCAATTCTCTCATCAAATGAAAGAATTGAATGTATACAAAAATTAAATAATACCGATACTGACTATATTCATATAGATGTCATGGATGGAAAATTTGTTCCAAACTACCAGTTTTCAAAAGAAGAAATTCAAAAACTTCTTCCATATTCTAATAAACCACTAGATATTCACTTAATGACTGAAAATCCTGATGAATATCTTGATATTTTAAATAATCAAAATATTGAATTTATCACCATTCATTTAGAAATAAAACAAGATATAAAAAAAATTATTGATAAAATTAAACATAAAGGATACAAAGTTGGAATTTCTATAAAACCAGAAACTGACATTAAAGAAATAATCAAATATTTAGATGATATTGATCTTGTTCTTATTATGAGTGTTAATCCTGGATATGGTGGACAAAAATTCATTCCAGATACTATTGATAAATTAAAAGCAATAAAAAAATATCAAAAAGATTTTCTAATTGAAATTGATGGTGGTATAAATGACAGCACCATCAAACTAGTAAAACCATATATTGATATTGCTGTTGCTGGAAGTTATATCATAAATAATGATAATTATAATAAAGCAATTATTAATTTAAAAAAATAGTTGCTTTTTTTATGTTTCAATATTGAATTATTAACCCATAATATTCATAGAATAATCATGAAAGGTGATAAAATGATAAGCAATTTTGATGAAGAAGCACAAGAAATAATAACTAAAGCAAAATTAGAAATGTTAGAATTAAAACATCCATATGTCGGAACAGAACATTTAGTATTAGCAATACTACACACTGAAAATGAACTAACAGAAAGATTAAAAAAATATGACTTAACATATCAAAAATTTAAAAAAGAAATTATTAATGTCATTGGTAAAGGAAGCAAAAAAAGTGAATTTTTTCTCTACACGCCATTACTAAAAAAAGTAATTGAAAACGCTGTAATGGATAGTAAAGACAATAATAATGGAATCGTCACCATAAATCATCTCTTCGCTGGACTACTAGATGTTGGTGAAGGAATTGCCATCCGATTATTTATCAGTATGAATCTTGACTTAGATAATATGTATGATGAATTTACCGAAAAGATTTACAACAATCAAAAAAAACATGACAAATTACTTTTAATCGAAGAACTTGGAATAAACCTAACACAAAAAGCTAAAAATAATGAAATTGATCCTGTCATAGGAAGAGAAAAAGATATTAAAAAAATTGAAGAAATACTTTGCCGTCGAACTAAAAATAATCCCCTATTATTAGGAAATCCAGGTGTTGGAAAAACTGCTATTATTGAAGGATTAGCAATGTTAATTGAAAAAGGAAAAGTACCCAAACAGCTTCAAAACAAAAAAATTATTTCTCTAGATATGGCAAGTGCCGTCGCTGGAACAAAATATCGCGGTGAATTTGAAGAAAGAATGAAAAAAATTATCAATGAAGTTGAAGAAAATGATGAAATCATCTTATTCATAGATGAAATACACACCTTAATCGGAGCCGGTGGAGCAGAAGGTGCTATTGATGCTTCAAATATTCTAAAACCTGCCCTTGCTAGAGGAAAAATAAGATGCATCGGAGCCACGACTACAGATGAATATTAAAAACATTTTGAAAAAGATAAAGCTCTAGAAAGAAGATTCCAAATTATTAATATTGAAGAACCAACTATCGAAGAAACTAAAAATATTTTATATAAATTAAAACCTATCTATGAAGAATATCACAATGTCATAATCAGTGATAACATTATTGATCAAATAATTAAATTAACTGACAAATACATTTATAATCGTTATCGACCAGATAAACAACTAGATATTTTAGACGAAGTATGTAGCAAAGTAAACATTAAAGAAAATGAAAACTATATCAAACTACAGTCAAACCTAAAAGACATAAGAAACAAAAAAGAATTATACATTAAAGAAAATAACATTAAAAAAGCATATGAATATAAAATTAAAGAAACAGAATTCAAAAGAAACATAAATGATAAAATTGAAAAAGCCGTTGTCAAAATTGAAGATATTGCTAATGTCATAAGTAGCAAAACAAACATTCCAATATATGAAATATTAAAAGACAACAAAAATGTTATCAATAACATTGAAAAAGAATTAAAAGAAAATATTATTGGTCAAGATGAAGCTATAAATAAATTAATAAACATTACTAAAAGAATTAAATTAGGATATAAAGAAAATAAATGTATCTCATTACTATTTAATGGTTCCTCAGGTGTTGG
Source organism: uncultured Mycoplasmatota bacterium (assembly GCA_946007485.1). Taxonomy (GTDB): domain Bacteria; phylum Bacillota_I; class Bacilli_A; order RF39; family UBA660; genus RUG705. Next base: position 7,550 of record CAMGAM010000006.1, on the reverse strand, counting down.
TAAAACCAAATTAGCAACCATCTATGGAAATTTAATTTCAAAGCAAAAAGTCATCAAATTAGATATGTCTGAATTCTCAGACTCAAGTTCAATCAGTAAATTTACTGGTTCAACAGCCGGATACATCGGATATGATGATAATAAATATATTCTTAGTAAAATTAAAGACAATCCCAACGCAGTTATCATTTTAGACGAAATAGATAAAGACCATCCAAAAATAATTAATCTCCTATATCAAATCTTAGAAGATGGAAGCATTCTTGATGCTAAAAATAATTTAATTAATTTTAATAACAATATTATTATAATGACTTCCAATATTGGAAAAAGTAAAACAAATATTGGATTTAATTCAGATAATAATGCTCTAAGTACAGAGTTAAAAGAATTCTTTAATATTGCTTTTCTAAATCGTATTGATGACATAATTAAATTTAATGACTTACAAGAAACAGACATTGAAAAAATCATTAAAAATAAAATCAAACAATTAAAAAATAAATTTAAAGATATTGATTTAACTATTTCTAAAAATGTTATTGATGAAATAATAAATGAATCCAATTATCATGAATTTGGAGCTAGAAAGATAGATAAAATTATCAAAAATCACATTGAAAATATAATTATTGACAATATAATAAATAATAATAATGTTGTTATTATTGATAGTATTTTTTCAAAATAAGTGATATAATATCATTCAGTAAATATAAATTATATATTTAAAAAGGAATGATATCTATATGGAAAAATCAAATTATGCCCTATTATTAGAAGAACTATCAACCATCACAGAACCTAAAAAACTATTGCTACATAGTTGCTGTGCTCCATGTAGTTCTCATGTTATTGAATATTTATCTCCTTATTTTAATATAACTATCTTATATTACAATCCAAACATTTCTCCAAGAGAAGAATATGAAAAAAGAAAGCAAGAACAAATAAGATTAATTAATTCATTAAAATGTAAAAATAAAGTTGATTATCTAGATTGTGATTATGATAATGACCTCTATGAAAGTAAAATCAAAGGTTATGAAAGTTGCCCAGAAAAAGGAGAAAGATGCACAATATGTTTTAAATTACGCTTAGAAAAAACGGCTATCATAGCCAAAGAAAATAATTACGATTATTTTTGTACAACCCTCACTGTTAGTCCATATAAAAACTCCATATTAATTAATAATATTGGTAAACTTTTAGAAAGTAAATATAATGTTAAATGGCTAAATTCCGATTTTAAAAAAGAAAACGGATATAAAAGATCCATTGAATTATCCAAGAAATATAACTTATATCGTCAAAATTATTGTGGTTGTATATACTCAAAAAGAGAAAAAAAAGAATCATTTCATCCAGAATGATTCTTTTCATTTATATCAAAATTAAATCTTACTTTGTTAATTGAAAATATCTAAATGCTTCGTATCCTAAAAATACACAAGCAGCAACAAAGAACAATATTGCTATTACCATAAAAAACTTATTATTTGCAAAACCAGCAATAGTTGATGATGTATTGCTATTTGGAGTATCAGGAACTGAAACAGTATCAACGCTTGATGTACTATTTGGTAAACTAGTTTCTTTAACATCATCTACACCAAAATCTATAATCTGTTCTACATTATCCGTAGCCAATATTTTATCAGTACTAACTTCTCCTAAAGCTTCATTCAAATTAGATTCTTTTGACCCATCAAAAACAATTTTATTATCAGATACAGGTGGAGTAAAATTAAATGTACTTGCAGGAGTTTCTACCTTATCAATAACAGGTTCTGAACTTGGAATTGGAGAACTAGGTATTGAAGAAGGTAAAATTTGTGGTTCCAAAACAGGACTCTGAACAACTGAAACTGGTTCTGGTGAAACAGCATGTGGCAAATCTTGAGAATGTTCTACGCTTGATTCCATAGTTGGAACAGTCTCTATTTTAATATCATTAACAACTGGACTAACAATATTTTGTGGAATTGAAGTTTCATTAGATAAATCATTATTAATTGTACTTGGAGTATTCTCAACTACTGGATTAATTATATTTGGAATTGTACTATCTATCTTTTGAGGTTCTGAAATTGTATTGATAGTTTCTTCTTTATTTGTCTCAACTACATTAGGTACAATATCTGGTAAAGGTGCCACTTCTTTCTCTGAAGGAACTCCAAAATCAGGAAAAATATTATCCATCTGACTACCTACATCTATACCATTTGATTCGACCTTATAAAAATCTTCACTTACTTTAGTAACTGCCTTCTTTACAGTTGTAATATACGTTTTTTGAACATTAATATTTTGTTCTTTCTTATCAATCATAGCAACAATAATATTAACTACTTTCCCACTAGGTAAAGAAACTTTTCTATCATTTTGATCTAAAGATTCATTATCAACTGCATATTTAATAAGTTCTTTAACCAAAGAAGACATCTTATCTTTTTCCATTGAATCATCAATATTAACCACATTAGAAGTTTCATTTATATTTTTTACCAACTTTGATACAAAAATATTATCATTATCGCTATCTCTCTCAATCGAATAAACAACATAATCACTACCATCAACATCAATAGCACAAATTACATTAGCCACTCTATCAATATTATGTTCATCAATAACTTTAATACTTTTATTTTCCATATTTCCTCCTACGTAAGCAATCTACATCATTGCCTACACTCCTACTATTAAAATAAGTATAGCACATTTTTTTTACATATTCAAGAAAAAATAGTATTTTCTTCTAGTTTCACAAAATAAATCTTACTTCTTAAATTTTTTATATAACTTCCACCACTTATATAACAACAATAATTTTAAACATATTATAAATTATTTTATTTGATAAGTTATACATAATTATATTACTTATCCACCAATTTAACATCCACATAATAAAAGTAGACTTCTACTTTTAATAGACATCTACTTTTATAACATTATACTAAATCTATGCCGTTTTCTCTTCCGATGAATCATTAAGTTTTTTTACTAACTCTAATTTTTTAGAATTTTCTCTCTCCTTCTCAAGCATTCTCTTTTTCATAATTTCTATTTTAATCTTATTACCAAGTATTTTATTTTCCATATCATTAATTTTTCCAATAACTGTTTCATATTCTGAAAAATCACCTTGATACTTTTTAAATTGCTCATTATACTTGATCTTTAAATTAACAATATCTTCTAAAGTTCCAGAAACAACTCTATCAGTATAATCTAAATCATCAATTGCACTACTTATTTCTGAAGAATAATCTATCGCTTCATAAACCATTTTTTTACTTTCTTGCCATTCTAAATTGTTATACAAATTACCAACAATATTTTTTGTCAATAAAGTCTCCGTAGCAATTGATGGAATTACTCCTTTCAAAGGACTAAGCATAAGTAAACCAACATACTTAAAAGAATTAAATAAAAATTCATTAAATCCTTTTAATTTATAATTAACTCTCTCATAAGAATCAATTTTTGATATTTTTTCATTCAAACTATCTAAATAATCTTTTTGATTTTTTACAAATAATTCATAACTATCATTAATTCTATCAATATTATAAACATCTGCTTTTAACTTATCAAAATTAATATCTCTCTCTTTAAGTTCCAATAATTGATTTTCTTTATATTCTTCAAACTGTGCTGTTTGTTCTTCTAGTTTATCTATTCTCAAATACAAATATTTATAGACATCTAATAATTTATAATCAGCAACCACTGCTTTAACTTCATTATTTGAAAATTTATCTTTAAGTTCAATAATATTTTCAATTAAATCATTGTCATCTATTTCCAGCATATATTCAAAATCATAATTATCACTTAAAAAATCATACTTCTTTTTAAGAATATCTATTTTACATAACATTTTTTTTACTTCATCTAACGTTGCTTGACATTCTTTTAATGTCTTACTATCTCCCCTAACTTCACTAACTAAATATAATTCACTTTGAAGTATTTCTAATTCATTGACTGTTTTAATAAGATATTTTTTTATACGATTAATTATCTTCTTCTCTAATTCTCTTGCTTGCTCGATATTATCATTTTTTGTCTCTTTTTTTTCTTTATCATCATCTATATTACCATTATTATAATATTCATCTTGTCTCTTTTTTATTAAAGAAACATCAATTTGATTAATTAATGTTGTATATTTCTTTTTCTTTAAATCATTGACATTTTTAGTAGATGTTTTTTCATTGAAGCCTCTCGCAAAATCATTCTTCTCAACTACACTATTTAAAATTTGTTTTCCAAGTTTTTTTCCTTGATCATAGCTGTTTATTTTATCAGAAGCAGAATTTTCTTTTTCACTATTAACATTGACAACATTATCATATACAAGTAATGGAACAGCTGCTACAACTTTCAAAAAATTTTTATATAATTCTTCACTATCTTCAATATCACTTTTCTTTTTCTTTTTACTAGTAGCTATCTTTTTAATTCTTTCACTAAATTTACCTTTATTTCCTATAACTGACATATTTCACCTCCAAAGAACAACACTATTATAACATATAAATACCTAAAAGTTAACATTAAAGAAAAAGACATCTATAAACAGACGTCTTTATCATACTAATCTAAAAACTTTTCTTCTAACACCTCAGAAGGTTCATCATCAAAGAATTCTTTTTCTAAAGAATATCCAATATCCATATATTCTTTTGCACCAGTTCCTGCTGGAATTAATTTACCAATAATAACATTTTCTTTAAGTCCATGTAAATTATCAACTTTTCCTTTAACTGCTGCTTCAGTAAGAATTCTTGTCGTTTCTTGGAATGATGCTGAAGCTAAGAATGAATCAGTTTGTAAAGAAGACTTAGTAATACCAAGTAATATTGGTTGTCCAATAGCTGGCTTCTTACCTTGTAAAATAACATCTCTATTACCTTCTGTAAATTTATTTATAGATACTACAGTACTAGGCAATAAGTTTGTATCACCAGAATCCATAATTCTTATTTGAGAAATCATTCTTCTAGCAATAAGTTCAACGTGTTTGTCATTAATATCAACACCCTGAGAACGGTATACTTTCTGTACTTCTTTTAAAATATATTGTTGAACAGTATTAGGATCAGTAACTGCAAGCAATTCTTTAGGACTAATATTACCTTCTGTAAGTCTATCACCTGCTGATACTTTATCGCCTTTTTCAACTCTAAGTTTTGCACCATAAGCTGATAAATGTTCTCTAACTTCATTTGCATTCTTAATAAATATCTTAGTTCTTCCTTTTTGATCTTCAATCTTAGATACTGTACCATCAATTTCGGCAATAAGTGCTTTTCCTTTTGGTGTTCTAGCCTCAAATAATTCTTCTACACGAGGAAGACCTTGCGTAATATCTTCTCCACCAGCAACACCACCAGTATGGAATGTTCTCATAGTTAACTGTGTACCCGGTTCACCAATAGATTGAGCTCCCATTGTACCTACAGCTTCACCAATCTCAACAATATTGCCAGTAGCTAAGTTACGTCCATAACACTTACAACAAACACCATGATCAGTTTTACAAGTAAGCACTGTTCTAATTTCTACTTCTTCAATTCCTGCAGCAATAATCTTATCAGCAATATTTTCAGTAATTAATTCATTCTTATCAATTATTACTTCTTTGGTATTAGGATCAATTACCTTCTTATTAGTAAATCTACCAAGAATACGATCATATAATGGTTCTATTATTCCATCTTTATCATCTTTAAATGCTGAAACAACTACACCTTGAATAGTTCCACAATCTTCTTCTCTAACAATTAAATCTTGTGCTACATCGACAAGTCTTCTAGTCATATAACCAGAATCTGCTGTCTTAAGTGCTGTATCTGCACTACCTTTTCTAGCACCATGTGTAGATAAGAAGAATTCAGATACTGACAAACCATCTCTAAATGAAGATTTAATAGGAATTTCAACTGGTTCACCATTTGGTTTAGCCATTGTACCTCTCATACCAGCTAACTGTACGAAATTAGATATTGAACCACGAGCCTTTGAATTCATCATTATAAAGATTGGATTATCCTCATATTCTTCACTCTTTGCATATTGCTCTAATTCTTTTTCAATATCTTTCTTAGCCTTATCCCAAATACCAATTACTAAATCAAATCTTTCTTTATCAGTAATTAATCCTCTTTGATATTGTTTATTTACTTTTTTAACTTCTGCTTCTGAATCAGCAATTATCTGTTCTTTGTTCTTACTAACTATAACATCAGCCGCTGAAATAGTAATTCCAGCATATGTCGAATACTTAAATCCTAAATCTTTTAATTTATCCAACATAATTGAAGTTTCAGTTGTCTTATATTTCTTAAACATTTGTGCAATTATCTTCTCTAAAGTACCCTTCTTAAATGCTGATGCCTTAGGTATTTCTTTAATTTTCTCAGGAATATTTTCTCCTTGAGCAATAAAGTACTTATTTGGAGTATACTTTTCAATATTTTCATCACTAGGTTCATTAATATAAGGGAATGAATCTGGTAGTATCTCATTAAAGATTAACTTACCAACTGTAGTTACTAAATATTGATCTTTATGAGAATCTAAGAATACTTTATGTTTAAATGAATTTACAGGTACTACAATTCTCGTATGTAAATCTACTTCTCTTCTATTATAAGCCATTAAAGCTTCATTTGCATTCTTAAATATTCTTCCTTCTCCTTCACGACCAGGTTTTTCCATTGTAATATAGTAATTACCTAAAACCATATCCTGGCTAGGAGTAACAATTGGTTTTCCATCTTTTGGAGATAAAATATTATTAGCACCAAGCATCAATATTCTAGCTTCAGCTTTTGCTTCTTCAGATAAAGGAACATGCACTGCCATCTGGTCTCCATCAAAGTCAGCATTAAATGCCGTAGTAACTAGTGGATGAAGTCTAATAGCCTTTCCAGAAACTAACTTAGGTTCAAACGCTTGAATACCTAATCTATGTAATGTAGGCGCACGGTTAAGCATAACAGGATGCTCCTTAATTACTTCTTCAACTACATCCCATACTTTTGGATCCCTTGTATCTATCATCTTTTTAGCTGACTTAATATTATTAGCTATTTCTTTAGATACTAATCCATTAATAACATGTGGTTTAAATAATTCAAGGGCCATCTCTTTTGGTATTCCACATTGATACATCTTAAGATCTGGACCAACAACAATTACTGATCTACCAGAATAGTCAACTCTCTTACCAAGTAAATTTTGTCTAAATCTACCTTGTTTTCCTTTTAACATACTAGATAAGGATTTAAGTGCTCTATTACCAGCACCAGTAACACTTCTTCCTCTTCTTCCATTATCAAAAAGTGAATCTACTGCTTCTTGAAGCATTCTTTTTTCATTTTGAATAATTATTGATGGTGCATTAAGTTCCACTAACTTCTTCAAACGATTATTTCTATTTATTACTCTACGATACAAATCATTTAAATCAGATGTCGCAAATCTACCACCATCAAGTTGAATCATTGGTCTAAGCTCAGGTGGAATAACTG
>CAMGAM010000005.1 GCA_946007485.1 uncultured Mycoplasmatota bacterium | reverse complement strand
CTACCTAGATTACTTGTCATGATTATAATTGTATTTTTAAAATCAACTAAACGACCTTGGCTATCGGTAAGTCTTCCATCATCTAGTATTTGAAGTAAAATATTAAATACATCTTTGTGAGCTTTTTCTATTTCATCAAATAAGACAATACTATATGGATTTCTTCTTACAGCTTCAGTTAATTCTCCACCTTCATCATATCCAACGTATCCTGGAGGAGCTCCGACTAGACGTGAAACATTAAACGATTCCATATATTCTGAACAGTCAATTCTTATCATGTGTCTTTCATCATCAAATAGTTCATAAGCTAGAGATTTAGCAACTTCAGTTTTACCTACCCCGGTTGGTCCTAGGAATATGAATGAACCAATTGGTTTATTTGGGTCTTTAATTCCACTTCTGGCTCTGATAATTGCTTCACTAACAAGTTTTAAAGCATTATCTTGACCTATAACACGTGTTTTTAGTCTATCAAATAAGTGTAATAATTTATCTTTTTCACTACTTACTAGTTTTGATACTGGAATATGGGTCCATCTAGAAATAATACTAGCAATACTTTCTTCATCTACTACATCTGATAAAATATTACTCTTGTTTTCTTCTTGAAGTTTCTTTAATTCTTGTTCCAAAGCAGGAATTTTACCATGGCGTAGCATTGCACTTTTTTCAAGGTCATAATTGTTTTCAGCTTGTGCTAAAGCAAATTTAGCTTGTTCAAGTTCTTCCTTTTTCTTATTTATTTCTGTTTTTGCTTCTTTTTCGCTTTCCCACTTGCTTCTTAAATCAGCTTCTTGTTCTTTCATACTAACAAGTTTTTCGTCGATTTCATCAATTCTTTTCTTGCTTATATCATCTTTTTCTTTCTTTAATGCTTGTCTTTCGATTTCTAGGCTCATTATTTTTCTAGTAAGTTCATCAAGTTCAACAGGCATACTTTCTAGTTGCATCTTGATTGTTGCACAAGCTTCATCCACTAAATCTATGGCTTTATCTGGTAAAAATCTATCTGTTATATATCTATCAGATAAAGTTGCTGCAGAAACTAAAGCACTATCTTTTATTGTAACTCCATGAAATATTTCAAATCTTTCTTTTAATCCACGAAGAATAGTTATTGTATCTGTAACATTTGGTTCACTTACTAAAACTTTTTGAAATCTTCTTTCTAGAGCACCATCTTTTTCAATATATTTACGATATTCATTTAGGGTAGTGGCTCCGATACAAAGAATTTCACCACGAGCAAGCATTGGCTTTAAAAGATTACCAGCATCCATGGCTCCTTCCATAGCACCTGAACCTACTAGTAAGTGAATTTCATCAATGAAAAGAATGATTTTACCATCAGAATCTTTAATTTCTTTTAGAACAGCTTTTAATCTTTCTTCAAATTCACCACGGTATTTAGCTCCGGCAATAAGAGAACCCATATCTAGTGACCAAATTGTTTTGTCTAATAGATTATTAGGAACATCTCCTTTAACAATACGAGTAGCAAGTCCTTCGATGATGGCAGTTTTACCAACACCAGGAACACCTACTAAAACAGGATTGTTTTTTGTTTTTCTTGATAATATTCTAGTGATATTACGGATTTCTTCATCACGACCGATAACAGGATCGATTTTACCGTCTTTGGCCTCTTTAGTGATATCTCGACCATATTTTTCTAAGACATTTTGTAAATTTTCTTCATACGGATTTTGTCCATTCATATTTATCACATCCTTTCATTTATCAATTATAGCACAAAATTAGCAATTGTCAACAAAGATTGCTAAAAAATACTTGACATTTAAAAATAGCGTGCTATAATTAGTTTAGAAAGGATGTGAAATGTATGCTACCAAGCAGAATATTTTTTGATAATTTCTTAGATGAAATTGAACCTAAGGAGTTTGACAAGATGATGAAGTGTGATATATATGAAGAAAATGATATGTATCACATAGTAGTAGATATTCCAGGATACAAGAAAGAAGATATTAGTATCGAATACGATAAAGGATATCTTAAGATTGTAGCTACTCATAAGGAAGAAGAAAAATCTAACAAAGAGTATCTACTAGTAGATGCGAAAGATCATTTTATTTAGGAGAAGAACTTAATGAAGATGAAATTAAAGCAGAATTTAAAGATGGTATTTTAAAAGTTTCAGTTCCTAAAAATGATAAAGAAGAACCAACTAAGAAAATTATAAACATTGACTAGTATTAATGATAAGACTATGAATAGTGATATTTATAGTCTTTTTCTATGTCAAATTTATAAATAAGTTTGACAAATAGGGAGAAATATAGTTATACTTAAATTATGAAGGATTGGTGAATATGATTAGTAATAATTTTGAATGGTTATTAGATGATATTAATGATAGTTATAAACTTAAGGTTTATTATCAAGATACAGATGGAAATAAAAAATATGGAACTTATTTTGTGAAAGAGATAAATAGACTTGATAATGAAAATATTATGGTTAGTGATGGAAATATTAATGATATGAATAATTTAATTAGTGGAATGGTAAGATTTGTTAATGAAATGGATGAGAGTAAAATATTAGATATTCCACTTAGAAATTTGTATATGTTAGATAGAGAATATGGTGATAAGAATTATAGCAGAAGTATCGATAAAGATAAACTTCATGGATTTTCTCCAGTGGATATTTATGATATAGAAGTACATTATTATAATGATAAAAGTGATGATTTAGATTCAGTATTAGAAATGGCAAAGAAATATTTTGGAATGTCTGAATCTGATAAATTTAAGTGTATTAAAGAATTATATGAAATAAATAAAAGAAGAGTTAATGAAATAGGACAACAATATAAAAAATAATAAATGATATCGATAAGTTATTTAAACTTATCGTTTTTATAGTATGAAGTTAATAACATTGTGATTCAAACAAACGAATGTATGATTTTATATTGACTTATGATATAAGATGTTGGTATAATATATGTAAGGATGTGGTATTATGTATGCAAATGTAATTATTGAATATGGAAATAAGGCAGTAGATAGGGAATTTACTTATGTAATACCTAATAAATATATTGGGGTAATTAAAATTGGCCATAGAGTAAGAGTTCCTTTTAATAATAGATTAATAGAAGGATTTGTTTTAGGAATTACAAATGAATATAAGGGAGATTATGAACTAAAAGAAATTGATAGTTTATGTGATTTAGAACCAATATTAAACGAAGAGATGTTATATTTAGGCGATGAAATACAGAAAGAAATTTTATGTAGTAAGATATCTATTTATCAAGCAATGCTTCCGAAGGCCTTAAAGGCTAAACATGATACGAATATTGGAATTAAGATGAATAGGTATATAGTAAGTAATGTTAGTAAAGTAGAACTTAATGATTATATAAATAATTGTAAGTATGATAATCAAAAAGAGATACTTAGCGAGATTATTAAGAATGATCGAGTGTTAGTTAAGAATCTTAATTCTGGTATTAATACTTTGATTAAGAAGGGGTTAATTAAGTTTGAGTATGAAGAAGTTAATAGATATCAAGGAAATGTTAGTGGAAAATACAAGATAGTAAAATTGAATGAAGATCAAGAGATGGTTGTAGAGAGTGTTAACTTAGATGAATTTAAGCCATATTTATTATATGGGATAACTGGAAGTGGAAAGACAGAAGTATATATGGAATTAATTGATAGGGTAATAAAAAAGGGAAAGACTGCTATTATGTTAGTACCAGAGATTAGTTTAACTCCTCAGATAGTAGATAGATTTATGACAAAATTTGGGAGTGAAATTGCTATTTTACATAGTGGATTAAATGAGTATGAGAAGTATGATGAATACAGAAAAATTTTATCAGGAAAGGTAAAAATTGTTGTTGGAGCAAGAAGTGCAATTTTTGCACCACTTAAGAATATTGGAATTATTGTAATTGATGAAGAACATACGAGTACATACAAACAAGATAGTAATCCAAGATATCATGCACGAGATGTAGCGATGATTAGGGGAAAATATCATAATGCACCAGTTTTACTTGGAAGTGCGACCCCTTCTTTAGAATCTTTTGCAAGAGCTAGCAAAGGAGTTTATCAACTTTTGACGTTAACAAAAAGAGCTGGTCATGGAAGTCTCCCAAAGATAGAGATAGTCGATATGAAAGAAGAAGCAAGATATGGAAAATTTATTTTGTCAAGAATATTGACTGAGAAAATTTGGGAGAGACTTAGAAAAGGAGAACAGATAATCTTACTTCTTAATCGAAGAGGTTATTCATCAATGCTTACTTGTCGTGATTGTGGAAGTGTGATAAAGTGTCCTAATTGTGATATATCATTAACTTATCATAAAAGTAGTAATACGAATCGATGTCATTATTGTAATTATAGTATTAAGAATATAAGTAAATGTCCGGTATGTGGAAGTTCTAATATGAAGGATTATGGATTAGGGACTGAAAAATTAGAAGAGGAACTTAATAAGATATTTGGGGCTAGAGTTATTCGAATGGATATGGATACGACAAGTAGAAAAGGTATGCATGAGAAAATTATTAATGATTTTGGAGAACATAAATATGATATTTTGTTAGGAACACAAATGATTGCTAAGGGACTTGATTTTCCTAAGGTTACTTTAGTAGGGGTTATTAATGCTGATTCATCACTTAATGTTCCTGATTTTAGGAGTTCAGAGGTTACTTTTGGTCTTCTCAGTCAAGTATCTGGAAGAGCTGGAAGAAGCGATTTGGCTGGAGAAGTAGTAATTCAAACTTATAATCCAGATCATTATAGTATTGTGTATGCAAAGGATCATGATTATTATAATTTTTATCAAGAAGAGATGAAGATTAGAAAGACACTTAGTTATCCACCATATTTCTATATTACTTTAGTAAATATTACTAGTAGGGATTATGATTTAGGATTTAAGGAAGCTAATAAGATAGGGGAATTTTTGAGAAAAAATTTGCTTACGGATACGAGGGTGTTAGGACCATCAATGGCAAATGTATTTAAAATAAATAATGTTTATCATTATCAGTGTATTATTAAGTATAAACATGATGAGAAACTAAGTGATGTATTAAAGAAAATAGATGATGTTTACAAGATAAATCCTAAAGTAGATGTCTCTATTGATGTTAATCCAATAAGGGTGTGATATAAGTATGAAAATTGAAATTAGTAAGATGGATCATAGTGGTAATGGAATAGGATATATTGATAATAAGATTGTTTTTGTACCTAAAGCAATTATAGGGGATATTTGTGAGATAGAAATTACTGATAGTAAGAAAAAGTATGATGTTGGGAAGATAATAGATAGATCAGTAAAAAGTGATGATTATGTTTTAGCAAAATGTCCTTATTACTTAGTATGTGGAGGATGTAATATTAGTAATCTTAGTTATGAAAAACAGCTTTTATTTAAGAAGAATAAGGTTATAAATATATTTAAGAGATATTTAGATATGGATATTGATATTAAAATAATTCCTAGTAGTAGGGAATATGGATATCGTAATAAGATTACTTTTAAGGTAGAAAATGGAGTAATTGGATTAGTTGATATAGATAATAAGATTATAGAAATAGATAAGTGTTTACTTGTTAGTGATAGGATAAATGAATTATATAGAATTATTAAGGAAGAAGATTTATCAAAGGTTAAAAAGATAGTCATTAAAGAGTGTGATAATGGACTTATTTTAAGTGTTTTGGGAATGATTAGCATAGATAGGCTTAGAGATAAATGTGTGGCTATTTATTTAAATGATGTATGTGTAAGTCAGAAGGAAGATGGTTATATATTTATCGATGATATTAAATATATGGTATCTGATAAGTCATTCTTTCAGGTAAATGGAAGTAATGTAAAAAATTTATATGATGTGATAGTTAAATATGGGAATTTTTCTGGTAATGAAAAAGTAATTGATTTATACTGTGGAGTAGGAAGTATTAGTTTATATATTTCTAAGTATGTAGGAAGTGTTTTAGGGATTGAGCTTGTTCCTAAGGCTATAATGGATGCGAATCGTAATAAAGAAATAAATAAAATTAAAAATGTTCAATTTATTTGTGGGGATGTAGCGAAGTTAGTAGATGATAATATTAATGGTGATGTTTTAATTGTCGATCCGCCAAGAGTGGGACTAGACAAACATACAGTTTCAGTAATTAATAATTCAGGAATAGAAAAAATTATTTATGTTTCATGTGATCCGATGACTTTAGTTAGGGATATTAAAGAAATGGATAAGTATAGTCTTCAGGATATTACTGGTGTGGATATGTTTCCACAGACACATCATGTGGAAACAGTTTGCGTTCTTGAAAGAAAGTAAATAATATATTACTTTATAGTTAAAAGCTAATAAATGAAAGTGAGTTATAGCATGGATAAATTACAGGTTACTAATCATGATTTTTTGATATACAAAGATGAAAACGGTGAAGTTAATGTAAATGTATTATTAATTAATCATGATTTGTGGTTAACGCAAAATCTTATTGCATAGTTATTTGGTGTATCGAGAAGCACTATTACCGATCATATAAATAATATTTTTAAGACAAAAGAGCTAGATGAAAAAACTTCTGTCGGAATTTCCAACGAAAGTACCGGTGGAAGAAATGATAAGCTTTATAATCTGAATGTAATAATTGCAGTTGGATATAGAGTGAATTCTAAAAAAGCTACTAATTTTAGGATTTGGGTGACTAAAGTTTTAAAAGAATATATGATTAAGGGAGCAGTAATAGATGTAGAAAGATTAAAAAATCCTAATTATATATTTGGTGAAGATTATTTTGAAGAAACACTTGAAAAAATAAGAAATATTAGATCATCTGAAAGAAGATTTTATCAAAAAATAACTGACATTTATTCTCAATGTAGTGTAGATTATGATAAGGAATGGTTAAATGAAAAATGAATTAAAAGTAGTAGAAAAAGTATTTGAAGATAGGCAAATAAGAACTATTTGGAATAATGATGAGGAAAGATTTTATATTAGCGTAGTTGATATGATTGAAGTTCTAACTGATAGTACTGAACCAAGAAAATATTGGAATTGGTTAAAAAATAAATTGTTAAAAGAAGAACAATTTGAAACGTCTAGTATTACTAGACAGTTTAAATTACCGGCAAAAGATGGCAAAAAGCGTATGACTGATGTTGTAGATATTGAAGGCATGTTTAGGCTTATTGAATCAATTCCTTCTAAAAAAGTAGAGCCTATTAAATTATGGCTTGCAAGGCTTGGCAAAGAGAGGATAGATGAAGAATATGATCCAGAAATAACAATTAATCGAGCACTTGATGAATATAAAAGAAAAGGATATTCTGAAGAATGGATAAACCAAAGATTAAAATCTATAGATGACAGAAAATAATTTACTGATGAATTAAAAAACAAAGGCATAGAAAATGGTAATGATTTTGCTATATTAACTAATATTTTAACAAAAGTTTGGAGTGTTTATTCTGTAAAGGAATATAAAGAACTAAAGAATCTAAAAAAAGAAAATTTAAGAGATAATATGACTAACATGGAGTTAGTTTTAAATATGCTAGCTGAAGTATCCTCAACTGAAATATCTAAAAGTTCAAAAGAGAGTGGATATAATGATGTTAAAAAATCTATAGTAAAGGGTGGTACTGTTGCTAAAAATGCTAAAGATCAAATAGAAAAAGAAACAGGTAAGAAAATAGTAACTAGTACTAATAAGAAAGATATTAAAAAAGTAGATATTAACTAATCATATATACATAATAAACATACAACTATAATGAGTGCTTGTTATGACATAGTCAGTTATACATAAACATATAAATTTCAGTTATTCATAATGTATATTCAATTCAATGTGGTATTGTTAGATAATTGAAATAATAATTTTATGATATTATATTTGTAAGGAGGATTTTATTTATGGAATTAGTAAAAGTTGGTGAGAAAACTTATTATATAAAAAATGCAACTAATATTGGTATATATAAAATTGATGATAATAATGTTTATCTTATAGATACAGGAAATGATAAAGAGGCAGGAAAGAAAATACTAAAGATTATTGATGAGAATGGATGGAATATTAAAGGAATTATAAATACTCATTCAAATTCAGATCATATTGGTGGAAACAAAATAATTCAAGATAGAACTAATTGTATTATATTTGCTTATAATATTGAAAGGTCTTTTACGGAATTTCCTATTTTAGAATCTTCTTTCTTATATGGTGGATATCCTTTTAAAGATATTAGAAATAAGTTTTTATTGGCAAAAGAGTCAGTTGTAATTTCAATAGAAAATAATCTTCCAGATGGATTAGAATACTTTACTTTAAAAGGGCATTTCTTTGATATGATAGGAATTAAAACAAGTGATGATGTATATTTTCTAGCAGATTCATTATTTAGTGAAGAAACAATTAAAAAGTATCATTTATTCTTTATATATGATGTAAGAGAATTTCTTAATACTTTAGATTATCTAAATACTTTAAAGGGAAGTTTGTATATTCCATCTCATTGTGAGAAAACAAGTGATATTTCATCTTTAATAGAACTTAATAGAAATAAAGTAAAAGAAATTATGAGTAAAATATATAGTGCTTGTGAAAAAGAAATGACTTTTGAAGAAATCTTAAAATATATTTTTGATGAATATAATTTGGCAATGAATGCAAATCAATATATTTTAGTTGGAAGTACAATAAGATCGTATTTATCATATTTATTTGATGAAAACAAACTATGTTATGAATTCAAAGACAATAAAATGTTATGGAAACAAGTTTAATTTATAATATATTAGATAAAAAATTATAATTTTTGAAGGAGTTAAATTTAGATGAACGAATATATTAATTTAAGTTTAGAAAATATTGATGAAGAACATATTTGTTGTGCTATTGGTGATCCAAAACATCAAGATGGTGTCGATAAGAAAAAAGAATGGATTAAAAATAAATTAAAGGATGGACATGTGTTTAGAAAATTAAATGCTAGAGGAAAAATATTTATAGAGTATGAACCAATTGAGAATGCTTGGGTTCCTATTAATGGTAAAAACTATGAATATATTTATTGTTTATGGGTTGCAGGTAGTTTTAAGGGAAAAGGAATTGCAAAAGAATTATTAGAGTATGCAATAAATGATTCAAAAGAAAAAGGCATGAGTGGAATATGTACTTTAAGTTCAAAAAAGAAGAAACCATTTTTAAGTGAAAAGAAATTTTTTGAGCATTATGGATTTAAAGTAGTAGATACTGTTGAAGATTATGAATTATTAGTATTATCATTTGATGATAGTGAAACTCCTAGATTTAATGATAATGCTAGAAAAATGAAAATAGATAATCAAGAATTTACTATTTATTATAGTCCAGAATGTCCTTATGTGGAGTATGAAGTAAAAGAATTAACAAAATATGGAAGAGAAAAGAATATAAAAATTAATTTTATTAAAGTTGATTCATTAGAAAGAGCTAAGAATGTTCCTTGTATATTTAATAATTGGGCTAATTTCTATAAAGGTAAATTTATTTCTAATACTATATTAAATGCTAATTCATTTGAAAAATTAATTAAATAGTAAGTTATAATTTAGTTATTTATTATGAAAAAATCTTTTAAAGAATTAGAAATATAAAAAAGAAAGGCAATGCTTTCTATATTAAACATAAGTAATTATTTTATGTGCTTGAGAATTTTTTTGATTATATATTTTATAATCAGGAAATTCTTTTTTTAATACTTTTTTTAATGATGGTTCAATATATGTTGGACTAGCAATATAATATGATGGACCTAGAGCAGATAGTGAATGATCTATATTTGGATAATTTGATAGAAAGTCTCGGATTCTTAATAATTCACTGGGCATAACACTTATAAAATCATTATATAATAAATTATTTATGATATTTGTAGGAGAATAGTTAGAATCTAATTTATGAAACATTTCTTTAGTGGAAATATCAATATTAGGGGTAATTATTAAGTAAGATTTATATGGATTATTATCTAGGGGAGTAATCTTATTACCAGTATTAGTTATTTTGGCATAATTACCAACGATAAAATATGGGGCTTCAAAATTAATTAAAGATGCAAGAAATATTAATTCATGTTTTTCTAAACGGGAATTATATATCATATTGAGAGCAATTAAGAAACCAGCAATAATTGATCCTTTATCGCCAAGACCAGATTTTGTCGGAATATTTTTGGTTATGGTAATCGATATATTATGCGGTGGTAATTTAACATAGTTTAGAAATATTTCATATGTTTTAGATAAATCTTCGTATAAAATAGAAAATATTTCTTCAGTAGTATTTATTGTAAGAAGATTAGAATTTCTTGATGGTTTAATATTAATAATGTCGTACATATTAATTGTTTGATTAATTAGTTTTAGGTAATGCAATGCTTTTGATTTGTTATAACCATTAACTTTAAAGAATAGATTAATTCTAGCAGGACAATAGATATCAATACTTTTCATAAGGATACTCCTTCTTTCTGATATAGATTTTAGCATTTTTTCTAGTAAAATGCAATGATAAATAAAATTATAATAAGTTATTAAAATTTAGGAAACTAAAAAAAATACTTGTTAATCTTAAAAATGTGTGATAAGATATTAGTAGTTATTTTGAAAGGCCTATAATAGGAGTAGTAATAAGGGAATTTTTATAGAGAGAATACGGTTGGTGAAAGTATTTAAATGAAGCTTATGAACTTGTCTATTTAGCTGATTAATATCCGCAGGAATGCGTTAAAATTAGAGTGTATAACAATAGTTATAAAGTAAGGTGGTACCGCGGGTAATCTCGTCCTTATATTTATGACTATTTTTTATTGGAGGGATAATATGTATAATTTTACAAAAGTAGAAAAGAAATGGCAAAAGTATTGGGAAGAAAATAAGACTTTTAAGGCGGTAAATGGTAGTGATAAGGAACCTTATTATATATTGGTAGAATTTCCTTATCCATCAGGCTCTGGTCTTCATGTAGGACATGTTAGAAGTTATACTGCTCAAGATGCTTTGGCTAGAGTTAAAAGAATGCAGGGATATAATGTGTTATTTCCAATGGGATGGGATGCTTTCGGAGCACCTGCTGAACAGTATGCAATAAAGAATCATATTCATCCGAAGGATGCAGTTAGAGAAAATATTAAGACATTTAAAGGACAAATGTTATCACTTGGTTTTTCTTTTGATTGGGATAGAGAATTTTCTACGACAGATCCAGAATATTATAAATGGACACAATGGCAATTTTTACAATTTTATAAACATGGGATGGCTTATAAGGCTAAAACATTTGTTAATTGGTGTCCAAAGTGTATGAGTGTATTATCAAATGAAGATGCTGCTGGTGGAGTATGTGAGAGATGTGGAAGCAAAGTTGTTCAAAAAGAAAAAGAACAATGGATGCTTAGAATGAGTGATTATGCTGAAGATTTGATTAAAGGATTAGATGATACGAATTTTGCTGATAGAGTAAAGTTAGGACAAATTAATTGGATTGGGAAGTCACGTGGAGCTGAGGTTGATTTTACAATCGAAGAAACTGGCGATAAGTTAACAGTATATACGACTAGATGTGATACTTTATTTGGAGTAACTTTTATGGTTTTAGCACCAGAACATCCAATGATTGAGAAACTTAGTGGTCTTATTAAGAATATGGATGAGGTAAAAAAATATCAAGAGTATGCAAAATCAAAGAGTGCTTTTGAAAGAACAGAAGTTAATAAAGATAAGACTGGAGTTAAATTAGAAGGAATTACAGTTAAGAATCCATTAAATGGAGGGAATGTTTCAGTATTTATTTCTGATTATGTAATGATGGGATATGGTACAGGAGCTATTATGGCGGTGCCAGCTCATGATCAAAGAGACTATGAATTTGCTAAGAAATTTGGATTAGAGATTATTCCTGTAATTGCTGGTGGGAATATAGAAAAAGAAGCTTATACTGGTGATGGAGAAATGATTAATTCAGGATTTCTTAATGGAATAGATAATAAGCAAGAAGCAATTAAGAAGATGCTTGAATATTTGAATAGAGAAGGCATCGGAAGAGAAAAAGTTAATTATCGTCTACAAGATTGGGTTTTCTCTAGACAAAGATTTTGGGGAGAACCTATCCCAATGGTATATTGTGAAAAATGTGGATGGCAACCAATACCAGAATCTGAACTACCTTTAGTTTTACCTGATGTAGCAGAGTATGAACCTACAGATAATGGAGAGAGTCCATTAGCAAAGATTACTGATTGGGTTAATACAACTTGTCCTAAGTGTCATGGAGTTGCAAGAAGAGAGACTGATACAATGCCTAACTGGGCTGGATCAAGTTGGTATTTTCTTCGTTATATGGATCCACATAATGACCATGAATTTGCTTCAATGGATGCGATGAAATATTGGAAGAAAGTAAATTGGTATAATGGGGGAATGGAACATACAGCAAGACATTTATTATATGCTAGATTTTGGGTACAATTTTTATACAATGTAGGGTTAGTTCCATCTAAAGAGATGATATATACAAGAGTTAGTCATGGAATGGTACTTGGTTCTGATAATCAAAAGATGAGTAAATCTAAAGGAAATGTTATTAATCCAGATGATATTGTTAGTGATTATGGGGCTGATGTTTTAAGAGTATATGAAATGTTTATGGGAGATTATCAACAGGATGCACCTTGGAGTACAGATTCACTTAAAGGATGTAAAAGGTTTATAGATAGGGTATATAGACTTAAGAATAAACTTAATGATAATGATGGATATAGTAAGAATTTGGAAATGATTCAAAATAAGACAATTAAGGGAGTATCATATGATTTAGAGAGAATGGGATATAATACTTATATTTCTAAGTTGATGATTCTTACTAATGCTTATGAAGAAGCTACAAGTATTACAAAAGATGATTATCGTTTACTTTTAATTTTGCTTAATCCAGTAGCACCACATATAACTGAAGAGTTGAATCAGGAAATGGGATATGATTTAATATCTAATGCTACTTGGCCAGTATGTGATGAAACTAAGCTAGTGGAAGATGAGAAAGAAATTGCTGTACAGGTCAATGGTAAAGTAAGAGGAACCATTAATATTAAAGTAGATGAAGATGAAGAATCTATTAAAAATAAGGCATTAGAATGTGATAATGTTAAGAGACATCTTGAAGGACTTGAGATAATAAAAGTGATGGTAATTAAGAATAAGATAGTAACAATTGTGGCTAAATAGATTTAAAAAGCACATTTATGGATATTTTAAGTAATTTAGTGTGCTTTTTTCTTTTGTGATAAAAAATGCAAATTAAATACAAAAAACTATTTAATTTTTTAAAAAACTTTGATATAATGATAGAGAGTAGGTGGAGTATGTATAAAAAAACACTGATAGTAATAATAGTTATGGTCTTTGTTTTGACTGGTTGTACAAGAATTACTGATAATTTGGATGATACGGTCAATGAAATAATGAAAGATGAAATACACAATGTTAATACAGTATCTACAGGGTATGAATTATATATACCTATCGGAGTTAATCAAGTAAATGATAGTCAATATAATCAGAAGTTTAAAATTAAGGATAGATATGTTTATTTGTATGTGGATACGATAAGTTATTATTATAAAAATACTTTAAATTATAAAAGTGATAGTGATTATGATTATTATTATAAAGAAATAAAACTTAATGATAAGAATGGTTATATAGGTATTAATAAACTAGATGATGGAACTTTTTTTGGTGAGGTAGTTTATAATTATTCAAAAAGTGAATTTTATGCAGATGATGAGAATTTATCATTTATACTAGCAAATGTATTGATAATGCAAAATAGTATAAAATATAATGATGAACTTATTAAAGTAGAACTAGAGAATAGTACTAGTGATGGTAGAGAAGTAAAATATGAATTAGATAAACCTGTAGATAGTGAGAGTACATTTTCTAAATATTTACAAGAATATGTGGCTGAAGATGATACGAAAGTTGAATTACCGGATGATAATTAATTTGAAAGAGGTGCAATAGTGAAACTATTAGATAAGATAAAAGATTTATTTATGGATGAAGTTGCTGAAGATGAAGAAATAGAATTAGAGGAAACAGAAAAAGAAGAATATAAAGAACCACCTAAGGATGTTCTTCCAAAGGTAATGAGAGATACGATTAAAAAGGAAGAAGAGAAAGTAGAACTTAAAAGGAAAAATGATGAAAATATTAATAAAGAAGAAAAGATATCTACGTTAGATGATTCAAATGAACCAGAAAAGATAATTGATAGTCAAAAAGAGTTTGAAGATGAAATTCCTAGTAGAAATAGTAGACAAAATGTTAATGTTTTGAAAATGGAAAAAGAAGTTACTAAGAAAGTATCTGAGTTGTATCCTAAAAAGGAAGAAGTAAAAGAAAAGCCTAAGTTTAAAGCAACACCAGTTATTTCTCCGGTATATGGAATTTTGGATAAGAATTACCGAAAGGAAGAAGTAAAGGAAAAACCTGAGGAAACTTCAATAATGAAAAGGCCTTCAAAGAAAGTTGATTTTGAGACAGTAAGAAAGAAAGCTTTTGGAAATTTAGCGGATGAGATAAAAGATAATTTAATGTGTGAGAATTGTGAACTTTATAAAGAAGTAAAGAAAATTAGTTCACTTAAAGAAGACGACCTTTTATATGATATGACGGTAGATGAAGAAAGCACAGAAGTAACTATTGAGAAGGCATATGATGATTATGAAGAATTTGGGGTGGCTTATGAACCTAAAGGAAAACATGAAGAAGATTTGGTAATTGAAGATAAGAAAATAGAAGAGAAAGAAGAACCAATTATTAATAATAATGTAGATAAAGAAGAAAAAAATGAAGAAGAACTACCTTCAAGAAGTAGCCGAGGAGAGAAGAAAAAAGAAACAAAGGTAGATGAAGATTTCTTTGAATTAATTGATTCAATGTATAAAGATTAATGATTGATGTTTTATCAATAATTTTGTATATTCTTGGTTCTATTTTACTAGTAGTTTTAATAATATTAGGTATAAAATTAATAATTACAATGAATAAAATATCAGAAATTACAGATGATATTAGTACGAAGTTAAAATCATTAAATGGATTTTTTTCGGTAATTGATTTTACAACTGATAAGTTAGCAACAATAACTGATAAGTTTGTAGAAGCAGTTACATCATTAATTAGAAGGATATTTAGACAAAAGAAAGAGGAGGAATATAAAGATGAGTAGAAAGAAAAATGGACTTTTAAAATTTGCGGCTGGTATTGGACTAGGAGTTGGAGTAGGAATGCTTTTTGCTCCAAAATCAGGGGAGGAACTTAGAAAAGATTTGAAAAAAAAGTTGGATGATTTGTTAAAACAAGCTAAAGAAATTGATATTAAAGAAGTATCTGATGATTTTGTAAAAAAAATTAATGAATTAAAAAAAGAAATTGAAGAATTGGATAAGGAAAAAGTTTTATCAATTGCTAAAGAAAAAGGAGAAGAGTTAAAAGTTAAAGCAAATGAATTATTGGATTTAGCAAAAGAAAAAGGAACTCCAGTAGTTGAAAAAACAGTAAATGAAGTTAGAAGTAGAGCGATTCAGGTAACAAAAGAAGTTTTGAAGAAATTAGAAAGTTCAGATAGTAAAGAAGAAACAAGTAAATAGTTTCTTTTTTTTCAAATTTATTATATAATTGTAGTAGGGTGATAGAATGAATAATAAAGGATTTACGTTAATAGAATTATTAGCTACGATAGCACTTTTAGCAGTAATAGCAACAATATCTTTTGTAGCAATTAGTGGGGTAATTGAGCAAGAAAAAGTAAGAGATTGTGAGACATTAGTAAATAATATTAAGAGTGCAACGAGTGAATATGTAAGTGATAATAGATATGATAAAGAATTTATAGGAATTGTTAGTGATAATGCGGCTATAATAGATGCTAGTTATTTAACTGGAGGGAATTATTTAAAGGGTGATATTATAAATCCTTTTAATAAAGTGAAAATTACTCCTTCTACGATAAAAATTAATATTACTTTAAATGATAATTATACTGTTAAAAAAGTAAAAGTATTCAATAATGATGTAGAAATTAATTGTGAAAATGGTAAATGGTGATAGATTGCAATTTAGAAAAAAGAATAATAAATAGTAAATAAATTGTAAAAATTAGTTAGTTATCGTTAAAATAATGACAAGTTTTGAATAAAATGTAAAAAGATATATGTTTATTTCTTGTTAATAAATATGTATTATGTTAAAATAAAGATAAGTAGGTGATTGAATGGAAGAGAATGAGATAAAAAAGATAATTAAAGAAGTAAGTGAGAGTATGAAAGAGATGGGATATAATCCGATTACACAGATTGTAGGTTATTTAATTAGTAATGATTTAGGATATATACCAGAATTTGATGATAATCGAAATAAGATTGCTAAATTAGATAGAACACTAATTTTAGAGAATATGATGAGTGAATATTTAAAATGAGATGTTTAGGATTAGATTTAGGAAGTAAAACATTGGGGGTATCAATTAGTGATTTGACTAATTGTATAGCTTCTGTTTATACGACCCTTAGGTTTCAAGATGAAGATTATAAGAGTTTAATAGAACCACTTAGAGAGATTATTTTAAAAGAAGGGATTGATACTTTAGTATTGGGCCTTCCTAAGAATATGAATAATACTTTAGGAACTAGAGCAATGATTACTTTAGAATTTAAAGAATTGTTGGAAAAAGAATTTGGACTTAAGGTTATTATGGAAGATGAAAGACTTACTTCAGTGATATCAAATAATGTATTAATAAAAGCAGATATGTCTAGGAATAAAAGAAAGAAGAAAGTAGATGGAATGGCAGCGGTAATTATTCTTCAGGGATATTTAGATAGATTAAGATAGGGATGAATGAAATGGATGAAAAACAAAAATTTGTAGTATTAGATGAACATGGAAAAGAAATAGAATGTGAACCACTTTTTACTTTTGAATCAGAAGAAACTAAGAAGCAATATGTAGTATATACTGATAATTCTAAGGATAAAGATGGTAATGTTAGAGTATTTGCTTCAATTTATAAACTTAATGATAAAGGTGGAGAGTTATTACCAATAAAGACTGATAAGGAATGGAAAGTAATTGAAACAATTTTAGAGACAATTCAAGAAGAGAGTAAAAAGACAGAGGAATAGTATATTATGAAGAAGTATAAGATTATAATAATAATATTGCTAGTGTTATTAGTAATGATTTTTGGTGTGGGATTTTTTTATAATTATCAAATATCACCAGTGTCTAGGGAAAGTGATAAAGTAGTCGTAGAGATAAAAGAGGGAAGTATCTATTCGATTGGAGATACTTTGTATGAAAATAATCTTATTAAGAGTACTTTTATATTTAAAGTATATGTTAAGTTAAATGGAGTTAAATCATTAAAAGCATCAACTTATGAATTAGATAGAAATATGAGTTTAAAAGAGATTATTCATGAGTTAGAAGTTGGAAATTCATATAATCCAGATGAGATAAAGATAACTTTTAAAGAAGGACTTAATGTGAGAAAAATAGCTAAGTTAGTGGATGAGAATACTAATAATAGTTATGATGACTTTATGAATTTGATGAATGATTGGGAATATATTAATAAGAAGATAGATGAGTATTGGTTTTTAACTGATAGTATTAAAAATAGTAAGATATATTATCCACTTGAAGGGTATTTATTTCCTAATACATATGCTTTTTTGAACAAAGATGTTTCATGTGAAGAAATAGTTGATACGATGCTTAAGGAAATGGGAAAACAACTTGATAAGTATAGAGATAAGATAGAAAATAGTGATTATAGTATTCATGAGATAATGACTTTAGCTTCAATAGTAGAATTAGAGGGGGCTAGTGCTGATGATAGAGCAGCGGTTGCTGGGGTATTTTATAATCGAATTAAAGATGGTTGGGTACTAGGATCTGATGTGACGACATATTATTATTTAAAGATAGATGATTTTAAACAATCATTAAATGGTAATAAGAATTTATATACTTGTGATAATGCTTATAATACTAGATGTACTTCATTTGTTGGACTTCCAGTTGGACCGATATCTAATCCAGGTAATGAATCAATTGAAGCTACGATTAATTATAAGGAACATAACTATTATTATTTTGTAGCTGATTGTAATGGAAAAACTTATTTAAATAAAGATGCAACAGGACATTATAATACAATTCAAAAATTAAAAAATGAAAATAATAAATATTTGCATCTTTTTATATTAGTAAAATTAACAATTAAGATAAAATAATACCGGTAGTTAATAAGTTTGACAAGTAACATAACTTTGATATTATTTAGTAGAACATTAGGGACTCCTTATTCTTAAAAAATAAGAATAGGAGGTGATATTTATGAGCAAAAAAGATATTCTTATCTTTTTCCAGAATTTCATAAACCCCCTTTTACTATTAATAATCATTTTGTTGATTTTAATATAAAAGAAAGGACTTAACATAAGTTTGTTAGGTATCCAAAAATAACAATAAGGATTGCTTGACACACGAATATCAAGTGTTCCTTTAATATTTTATGAATTTTTTTCATCTAGATACATTTTATCACAATTAGTTAGTTGATAGATATTTTGAGTGGAGTTAATGATATAAAAAATAAGATGGTTATGAAGATAAGTTATTAATCATAAATACTTATTAAAAAGATATTATAAATTTTAGTCAAAAAATAATACAAACAAATGTATGAATTTATCTTGACAGATAATAATTATTGTGATATGATTTTTAAGAGTGAGCGGGGAATTTAATTTATTTTGATATCGATTAAAATATGGGAAAATGTCTAAAGAGAATGAATTTTCTTTTAAAATAATTTGATTTGTGGTATGATATATGACAAGTCAGTTTCTGTGGAGGTATATGATGGAAGAGAAATTGAGTGAAATAGAAGAATATGCCAAAGAAAAAAGAATACCAATTATGATGAAGGATGGAATAGAATTTTTATGTAATTATATAAAAGAACATAAGATTAAGAGAATCTTAGAGATAGGAAGTGCAATTGGATATTCAGCAATAAAGATGGCTTTAGTAGATAAAGATATTAAAATAGTGACAATTGAGAGAGATAAAGAGAGATATGATGAAGCTATTAAGAATATAGATTACTTTAATCTTAATGAACAAATAGAGATTATTAATGGAGATGCAATGAATGTATCAGTAGATGGAATGTATGATTTAATATTTATTGATGCATCTAAAGGACATAATATAGATTTTTTTGAAAAGTATCAAAATAATTTGAATAAGAATGGAGTTATTATTACTGATAATTTATCTTTTCATGGTTTGGTTGAAGATGAGTGTTTGATTGAAACTAAGAATCAAAGAGGAATTGTTAGAAAGATAAAGATGTTTATTGATTACTTAGATAATAATAAAGAATTTGTAACGGAATATGTAGCAGTTGGTGATCGAATATCAATATCTAGGAGAGTTTAATATTGGGGGAAAAAATGAGAGTTATTGATATATATGAGAAAAATGATTTGGATAGGTTGATGATAGATAAGAAGTCTATTAAAGAGATTATGGATAGTTTTTTTATGAAGTATCCTGCTAGATATAGAAGAAATTATGATAAGAATTTAAGGCATATTGAACTTTATCAATTAGATGAAATTAATGATTCTTGGAGAGCAAAATATTTTCCTACGATTGATAAAATTTTATTTATAGAACCTTATCATATTATTCATGAATTAATGCATATGGCTCATTATGATAGAAAAAAAGATTTAATGGCAATAGAACAGAAAGAAATTTTATGGGAAGATGCTCTTATTGAGGGAGCAGCGGAATATTTGGCAAATGAGGCTACGGGATATCCAACGTGTGCTTATATATTTGAAACTTTTGTTATATGTATGTTGTCATCAATTGATAATTTTTTTGAACCATTTTTTATTCCTAGTTATGAACAGTTTATAAAATTATTTCCTAATAAGAAAGATATTTTATCTTTGATGTATGCACTTAATTTTTATCATCATAATTATGATATTTGTGAAGATAGTGAGGAATATCCTTTAGTTGTTAATAAATTAGGGGTAGCAATTAGGGAAGTAATTGATAGTTTGATAAATATAGAAATAGGAATAGATAAAGATGAATATTCGAGAAGATTATATCAAGAGAAATTTATGGATTTAATTACAAGTGAGTTTGTTCATTTAAATTTGGTTGATTTTTTCTATAATTATAGGGATTATGCAAATGAGCAGTTAAAGAGAAAGATAAGAGTTAAATGATAAAAATATGGGGGATTATTAATGAAGATATTTGGTAGTTATGATAAAAACAATTTTGATGAGTTATTATGTGATGATAAGAAAGTTATTTTAATGATGGAAGATTTTTTTAAGGGTGTTCCTTTAGAGTACCGAGAAAAATATGATAAAAATATAGATAGTCTGAATGTTTTAAAGGTTGATAAGATAAAAACTAATGATATGGATTATGAAGAAGATACGACAGGAATTTATCAACAATTAACAAATACAATTTTATTTACAGATAGTGCTTCTTTAGTACATGAATTTGTTCATATGAGTGGTTTTGATAGTGAAAAGTATTTTTATCCATTTATGGATGTTTATTTGGGAGATGCTTTTGCCGAAGGAATGACTGAGTATTTAGCAAAGTTAATTTGTCAGAGAAAAGATGCTTTGGGGTATTATTTTGAAGAATTTATTGTTGAGATGTTAGCAATGATGAAAGAAGAATTAATAAAGCAGGTTTTTGTTTATGATAAGAATGAATTTTTTAGTTTATTTAGAGATAAATTATCATTATATAATTTATTTTTTAATTTTACGTGAATATTCTTCACCTATATTAAATAATTCA
>CAMGAM010000004.1 GCA_946007485.1 uncultured Mycoplasmatota bacterium | reverse complement strand
AAATAGATTTGATTCAGAATGAGTTTGTTAATTTGGTAGATGCTTTGGAAGAAGAGAAAAAAGAACAAAATAGAATTATTGCTAGTATTTCTCATGATATTAAGACTCCTTTAACATCAATTATTGGATATTCAACTTTGATTGAAGAAAATAATTTAACGAAACAAGAAATTTTAAATTATAATAAGAAAATATATAATAAGTCACTCCATATTAAAGGGCTTTTAAATACTTTTGATGAATATATTAATAATCATAATAATCAAACTTTAAAGATTAGTGAAATAACGATTAAAGAATTAGTTGATGAAATTAATAATGATTATAAAATAGAACTTGAGAATAATGGAATTAAGTTAATGATTGACACGAAATTGTCTAAGGATATTTTAAAAGTAGATGTTTTAAAATTAAAAAGAATATTTTCTAATATGTTATCTAATAGTGTCAGATTTTTAAAAAATAATGGAAAAATAAAAATAGAGATTACTAAAAATAAAGATAATTATAGATTTGTTGTATCAGATAATGGACCTGGCGTAGATGAAAAGATTATTGATAAAATATTTGAACCATTATTTACTACTGATGATTCTAGAAAGAATTCGGGATTAGGATTATCAATATGTAAGGAATTTGTTTTAATGCACGGAGGAGAGATTAAAGCATATAATAATCAAGGATTATCAATAGAATTTACAATTCCTACAAATAGATAACCTCATTTTTAATAATTTTTAATAAATAAAATATATATATATAATATTTTTTTTATAGAATGTTATATGAGGTGGAAAAAATGGAAATAAAAATTGTTGGAAAAAATTGTAGTAATAGGAATAAACTATTTAAAAATTTAGGTAAATCTTTGGAGAATGTTAAAACTAAGGTTGAGATAGAACTTTTAGAAGATATATAATATGCAGTTATGTATAAAGTTTGTAATACACCAGCATTAGTGATTAATGATAAAGTTGTTAGTCAGGGTAAAGTACTTAATGAAAGAGAAATAAAAAATTTCATTAGAATTTTAACTTAATATGTGGTGGTAATTATGGATTATTATTTTGTTGTATATGGATTAACAATTATTTCTTTATTAATAACATTACTTGCTCAATTTTTTGTAAGTAGTTCATACAGTAAATATAAGAAAGTAAAAAATGAAAGAAATTTGACTGGTAAAGAAGCGGCGAGATATTTGTTAGATAAACATAATTTAAATGATATTAAAGTGGTGGAAACTAGTGGATATTTGACAGATCATTATGATCCGGCTAAGAGGGTAATTAGATTGTCTAGTGATGTTTATCATGGTATTTCGATTGCTAGTGTTAGTGTTGCATGCCATGAATGTGGGCATGCAATTCAGGATAAGGAAAACTACTTATTTTTAAGAATTAGAAGCAAACTTGTTCCATTAGTTAATTTTTCTTCATATGCAGGATATGTAGCAATTGCTTTAGGATGCTTATTTGGATCTTTAAATCTTATATGGATAGGTATTATAGCAGAATTTGTTATTTTGTTATTTCAGTTAATAACATTACCAGTTGAGATAGATGCAAGTAAAAGGGCAATGAAAGAATTAGATTATTCACATTTTTTTAATAGTGATGAATTAAAACAAGGAAAAATAATGTTAATGGCGGCGGCTTTAACTTATGTAGCGAGTGTTGTGACTACTTTAATTCAAATATTAAGGTTAATATTAATGTTTGAAAGAAGAGAAGATTAGGATATAATTAATTTATAAATATAATTTTAGAGAGGATGATATTATGTTAAAGTTATTAAAAAACTTTAGTAAGAGAGATTGGGCTTTAGTTATAGTTAGTTTTGGTCTTATAGTATTTCAAGTTTGGTTGGAACTGACAATGCCTGATTATATGTCGAAAATTACAACTTTAGTTCAAACGGAAGGTAGCAAGATGTCCGATATTTTAATTAATGGTGGATACATGTTATTGTGTGCTTTTGGTTCACTTGTATCAGCAGTTATTGTTGGATATTTAATTGCAAATCTTTCTTCAAATTTTTCTATGAATTTGAGAAAGAAAATATTTAATAAAGTAGAAGATTTATCAATGAATGAGGTAAAACAATTTTCTACGAATAGTTTAATTACAAGAACTACGAATGATATTACTCAGGTGGAAATGCTTATTGCGATGGGCCTTCAACTTTTGATTAAAGCACCATTAACAGCTGTTTGGGCAATAACTAAGATACTTAACAAGAGTTGGCAATGGAGTGCAATTACAGCAGTAGCAGTAGTAATTTTGTTATCGGTAATTATATCTTTGGTTTCGATAATTATGCCAAGATTTAAGATAGTTCAAAGATTAATTGATAAAGTTAATGGAGTAACTCGTGAAAATTTGATGGGAATAAGAGTTATTAGAGCATTTAATGCTGAAGGGTATCAAGAAGATAAATTTGAAGATGCAAATGGTGAATTAACTAAGACACAATTATTTAATCAAAAAGCATTTGCAATAATGTCTCCCGTTATGTATTTAATAATGTATTTTTTAACTTTAGCAATATATTTTGTTGGGGCTTATTTAATAAAAGATTCTTTAATGGCTGATAAGATATCATTGTTTGGTGATATGATAGTCTTTTCATCATATGCTATGCAGGTAATTATGTCATTTTTGATGTTAGCAATGATTTTTATGATGATACCAAGGGCAAAAGTATCAGCTGATCGTATTAATGAAGTGTTGGATACTGAAGAAAGTATTAAAGATGGTAAATTATCAGTTGGTAAAAATAAAGAGATAGGAACAGTTGAATTTAGGAATGTATCTTTTAAATATCCGGATGCTGAAGAATATCTTCTTAGAAATATTTCTTTTAAAGTTAAGAGGGGAGAAACTGTAGCATTTATAGGATCAACAGGATCAGGAAAATCTACATTAATAAATTTAATACCAAGATTTTATGATGTAACAGATGGTGAAGTACTTGTAGATGGTGTAAATGTTAAAGAGTATACACAAGAAGCGCTTCACAATAAAATAGGATATGTTCCTCAAAAAGCGGTTTTGTTTAATGGAACAGTTGCTTCAAATATTAAATATGGTGATAATGGTAAAGGTGAGATTACTGATGAGAAAGTAAGAGATGCAGTCAAGGTAGCTCAGGCAGAAGATTTTGTATTAAAAATGGATGATCAGTATGAATCGCATATTGCTCAGGGTGGAACAAATATTTCTGGAGGTCAGAAACAGAGATTGTCAATTGCAAGAGCAATAGCAAGAGATCCGGAAATATATATATTTGATGATTCTTTTTCAGCATTAGACTATAAGACTGATGCAACTTTGAGAAAAGAACTTAAGAAATATACAAAAGATGCGACTAATTTGATTGTGGCGCAGAGAATAGGAACAATTATGAATGCTGATAAGATAATTGTTTTGGATAATGGAAAATGTGTTGGTATGGGGACACATAAGGAATTACTTAAAAAGTGTGATGTATATAAACAAATTGCTTTATCACAATTAGATGAGGAGGAATTAGAAAATGAATAATGAAGATACTCCGAAAAACAATATGAGATCACGTGGTCCTCATGGACCTGGTTCAAGAGGGAATAGTGGTGAAAAGGCTAAAAATTTTAAAAGTGCAATAGTGAGACTTATTAAAGAACTTAAAAATTTTAAAGTTTTAATTGTTATTTCTTTAATATTAGCAGCATTAGGTTCTATTTTGACCATTGTTACGCCAAATAAATTATCGTCATTAACTGATGAAATTTCTAAGGGATTAGTGGTAGATAAAGAGAATTTAGAAACTTTGACAAAGACAGTTACTGGTAAAGTAAATGAAGATAATTTGGCTTTGTTGATGCCAGAAATATTAGAGGTAGATTTATCGCAAAGTAATATTGGTAAAATAATGTTATCAAGTGATATAACCGATCAGGATAAGCAAAAATTTAATGAAGTAATTGGAAAAATATCAACGGAAAGTGATCAAAATAAAATATTTGGATATTTATTGGAATTACCAGATAGTGTTTTAGAATATTTATTACCGGAGACAACTTATCATGAGATAGTAATTTCTAGTACTGATAAAATTCAATTTTTGAAGGTAATAAATAATATTAATAATTCAGAAAAGCCAAAAATTTCATTTCCAGATAGCATTGCTCAGGTAATATTTGAAGATATTGAAATAGATGGAACTAAGATAACAGCGATAGAGCAAGCAAAATTTTTAGCAATTGTAAGTGATATTCCAGAAGATTCAAATGCTTCTTTATTATATTCGAAGATAGATACGATGCCTGATAATATAAGAAAAATATTAGAACCATTTATGGATTTAGATAAAATCAAGCAAATAGCTTTGCTTTTGGTTATTATATATTTACTTAGTGCATTATTTAACTATATAGAATCAATTTCAATGACTGTGGTATCAAATAATTTTGCTAAAGAATTGAGAAGTAGAATATCAGTTAAAATTAATAAGTTACCACTTAGTTATTTTGATACACATTCAATAGGGGATACTTTATCACGTGTGACAAATGATGTTGATACGATTGCTAGTTCAATGAATCAATCATTATCATCTTTAGTTAGTGCAATAACATTGTTTATTGGAACAGTAATTATGATGTTTTCAACAAATTGGATTATGGCAATAACTGCAATTATTTCAAGTTTAATTGGCTTTATATTTATGTTTTTGGTTTTAGGAAAATCTCAAAAATACTTTGTTCAGAAGCAAATTGAATTGGGAAGACTAAATGGTCATATTGAAGAAATATATTCTGGATTAAATGTAGTAAAAGCATATAATGGTAAAAAACAATCAGATGAGAAATTTGATAAATTAAATAAGAATATGTATGAAGCTAATCGAAAAAGTCAATTCTTATCAGGGTTAATGATGCCAATGATGAATTTTATTGGAAACTTTGGATATGTAGCGGTATGTATAGTAGGTGCATTACTTACGTTGAACAATCAAATAAGTTTTGGGGTAATCGTGGCATTTATTACATATGTCAGATTATTTACTTCACCATTATCGCAAATTGCTCAAGCAACAACAAGTTTACAATCAGCAGCAGCAGCTAGCGAAAGAGTTTTTGAATTTATTGATGAAAAAGAAATGAGTAACCAGAATGAGATTGTAAAATCACTTGATAAAGATAATGTTAAGGGGCAGATTGAATTTAAAAATGTGGTATTTAAATATGAAGGAAATGACAATCCAACAATTAAAAATTTCAGTGTTAAAGTAAAGCCTGGTCAAAAGATAGCAATTGTTGGGCCTACTGGTGCAGGAAAAACAACAATGGTAAATTTACTTATGAAATTTTATGATATTGATTCGGGTGATATTTTAATTGATGGAACTTCAATAAAAGAACTTACAAGGGAAAATATTCATCAATTGTTTACAATGGTATTGCAAGATACGTGGTTATTTAATGGAACTGTAGCAGAAAATATTATTTATAATAGGGAAAATGTTCGAATAGATAAAGTTAAAGAAGTATGCAAGATTGTTGGACTTGATCATTTTATAAAGACTTTACCTAATAGTTATGATACGATATTATCTGATAATGATAGTGTATCATCAGGACAAAGACAATTGTTAACAATCGCTCGTGGTATGATAGAATCTTCACCATTTTTGATATTAGACGAAGCTACTTCAAATGTTGATACGAGAACTGAAGAATTAGTTCAAATAGCAATGGATAAGTTAACGGAAGGTAAGACATCATTTATTATTGCACATAGATTATCAACAATAAAAAATGCCGATTTGATATTAGTAATGAAAGATGGAAATATCATAGAACAAGGAAATCATCAAGAACTAATGAAAAAAAATGGTTTTTATGCTGATTTATATAATTCGCAATTTGAATTATAAGATAAGAGATATGGAGGAAATATGAAAAA
Source organism: uncultured Mycoplasmatota bacterium (assembly GCA_946007485.1). Lineage (GTDB taxonomy): Bacteria > Bacillota_I > Bacilli_A > RF39 > UBA660 > RUG705. The sequence goes on along the minus strand of CAMGAM010000004.1, from coordinate 17,395 downwards.
TATTGTATTAACTATAGGAAGAGAATATGGTAGTGGGGGAAGATATATTGGTGAGATGGTTTCTAAAAAATTAAATATTCCTTTTTATGATAGAGTATTGATTGAAAAGGCATATGAAAAGATAGGCGGTAATTATTCAAAGATAGATGAATATGATGAGGTAGTTCAGAATAAATTTCTTAAAAATTTAAATCTAATTAATACGAGTAATTCTGAACTAGCATATGAAGAAAGTTCTTATCAGATTTTAATGAGTAAAATAATAAAAGAATTAGCAGAAGCTGGGTCATGTGTTATTTTAGGAAGAAATGCAAATAATGTATTGAGAGAACAGAAAAATGTAATTAATATATTTATTTACTCAAATGATTTAGATTTTAAGGTAAAAAGAAAGATGAAATTAGAAAATATTAGTTATGATGAAGCTTTGAATAGATTAAAACAAGTAGATAAAAAGAGAAGAAAATATTATGAATCTATTAATAATAGACAAAAATGGGGAGATAGAACAGAATATGATTATTTGATAGATTCAGGTGTATTGGGTGTAGATAAGACAGTAGATTTAATAGTAGATATTTATAATAACGCTTCTTTATAGAAAATAATTTCCTCATAGATAAGATTATGATTGTAATTAATAAGACATTGTGTTAAAATATTTGACAAAGTTAATTTTATCTATTGTGGGGTGAAGTATGAAAATGAAAAAAGATATATTAGAGATGAGAAAATGGATAATTTTAATATTAATTGCCATTTTTTCATATTGGGGATTAAATAATTTTGATAAATTACTTGGGGTAATAAATACGGGATATAAAGTATTAGAACCATTTATTTTGGGTGGTGTAATTGCTTTTGTACTCAATATTTTAGTTAACAAAATAGAAAAGTATTTAAATAAGTGGATAAAAAACAGAAAATTTAAGTTGGTAAGATTTATATCAATAATTTTATCATTATTAATATTCATTTTAGTAATTGTGTTTACGGCTTTCTTATTAATTCCAGAATTAATTGAAAATATTCAGATGCTTATGGGAAATGTTCCAGGATTAATAGGTGATGCACAGAATTCTATTTTGAATTTACTCGATAAATATCCAGATATTCAAAATGAGATTAGTAAGATGTTTGCTGAGTCTGGTAATGTAAGTACAATTATATCAAATGTTTTAAATTATTTTATTACTGGAGCAATTGGATTTATTGGCAGTTTGGTATCTAGTTTTATTGCTATTTTTACAGCGATTATTTTTGCAATATATATGTTAGCTCAAAAGGAGTATTTGATTAGAGGAACAAAAAAAGTATTGTATTCATTATTGAATAAGAAACGTGCTGATAAATTAGTTGAAATAGGAACACTAGCTAATAAGACTTTTAGTAAGTTTATAAGTGGTCAATGTTTAGAAGCAATTATTCTTGGAGGGCTTATGTTTATTGCTTTTACCATAAGTGGATTTCCGTATGCTTTAATGTTGGCAGTACTGACAGCAATAACTTCGTTAATTCCAATTTTTGGAGCTTTAATAGCAATGGTAATAGGAGCTATTTTAATTGGAATTGGTGATCCAGTTCAAGCAATTATCTTTGTCATTGTCTTTCAAGTAGTTCAACAGATAGAGGGTAATTTTATTTATCCAAGAGTAGTTGGAGCTTCAGTAGGTTTGTCTCCTTTGTGGACTCTATTGGCAATTACAGTTGGAGGAAATTTATTTGGTATTCCAGGAATATTGTTAGGTTTACCGGTAGCTTCTGTTTTATATGCTTTGATTAAAGAACTTGTTAATGGAAGATTAAAAAATAAAGCAATAAAGATATCTTAGTGTTATAATAATTAAAAGGAGGATGCCATAATGTTTAAATTAGTGTCAAAATATCAACCTAGTGGTGATCAGCCTAAGGCAATTAAGGAATTAGTAGATGGAATTAATGAAGGGAAAAAACATCAAGTATTATTAGGAGCTACGGGTACAGGTAAAACGTTTACAATTGCAAATGTTATAAAAGAAGTAAATAAACCAACTTTAGTACTTGCTCATAATAAAACATTAGCAGGACAGTTATATAGTGAATTTAAAGAATTATTTCCAGATAATGCGGTTGAATACTTTGTTAGTTATTATGACTACTATCAACCAGAAGCATATGTTCCTAGTACAGATACATATATAGAGAAAGATGCTAAAATTAATGATGAAATAGATGAACTTAGACATAAGGCTACTTCTAGTTTATTATCAAGAAGAGATGTAATTGTTATTGCTTCAGTTTCTTGTATATATGGAATTGGTGAAGTTGAAGAATATAAAAATAAAATGCTTACTATTAATAAAGGACAAGTGGTAGAGCGAGATAAGGTATTAGGTAAACTTGTTGATATGTTATATGAAAGAAGTAGTTTTGATTTAAAAAGGGGAACTTTTAGGGTTCGCGGAGATGTAATTGAATTAATTCCAGCTTATGAAAGAAAAAATGGAATAATGATTGAATTCTTTGGAGATGAAGTTGATAGAATATGTGAGTTTGATGTTGTTACTGGAGCAATTATTAAAGAAAAGATGAGTGTTTCTATATTTCCAGCATCGCACTTTGTTACGAGTGATGATAAGCTAAAAATAGCAGTAGATAGAATTAGGGAAGAATTAGAAGAGAGAAGAAAGTATTTTCTTGATAATAATAAATTAATTGAAGAGCAAAGAATACGTGAGAGAGTTAATTATGATACAGAAATGCTTTTAGAGACTGGATTTTGTAGAGGAGTAGAGAACTATTCAAGACATTTAGCACTTAGAGAAGAAGGAGAAACTCCGACGACATTGATAGACTTTTTTCCAAAAGATTTTCTTTTGGTCGTAGATGAATCGCATGTAACTTTACCACAGGTTAGAGGAATGTATAATGGGGATAGAGCTAGAAAGATGAATCTTGTTGATTATGGCTTTAGATTACCTAGTGCTCTTGATAATAGACCACTACAATTTCCAGAATTTGAAAAGAAGATAAATCAAGCAATATATGTTAGTGCTACACCAGGTGATTATGAATTAGAACTTGTTAATAATAAATATGTAGAACAAATTATTAGACCAACTGGTTTGCTTGATCCACTTATCGAAGTAAGAAGTAGTAAGAATCAGATAGATGATTTAATTAAGGAAATAGATTTAAGAATAGAAAAGAATGAAAGAGTACTTATTACGACGTTGACAATTAAAATGGCAGAAGAACTTACAAATTATCTAAAAGATATGGATATAAAAGTTGCCTATTTACATAATGAAGTAAAGACTTTACAGAGAATGAAAATAATTAGAGATTTGAGGTTAGGAGTATATGATGTTGTTGTAGGAATAAATCTTCTTAGAGAAGGAATAGATATTCCAGAAGTATCTCTTATTGCAATTATGGATGCAGATAAGCAAGGATTTCTTCGTAGTAGTAGAAGTTTAATTCAAACGATTGGAAGATGCGCAAGAAATGCTTCAGGAAAGGTCATTATGTATGGTGATAGTGTGAGTGAGTCAATGCAAATAGCTATTGATGAGACAAAAAGAAGAAGAACTATTCAGGAGAAGTATAATTTGGATCATGGAATAGTTCCTAAAACAATAGTTAAAGAAATTAGAGATTTAATTTCTAATGAAGATACTGAAGGTAAGAAAGAACATAAAGAAAATATGAGTAAAAAAGAGAAGATTAATTTAGTAGATAAACTTACGAAAGAGATGAATGATGCTGCTAGAGAGCTTAATTTTGAGAGAGCAATGGAACTTAGAGATATAATTTTTGAATTAGAAAGTGAGTAATTGGATGAAGGATTTTTCTTCATCTTTTTACTTGGAATTATATTTGGAGATATTTAAGAGAATTCCAATACTAACCATAGATACGAGAAGACTGGATCCACCATATGAAAGAAAAGGTAGAGTTACGCCAGTAACAGGAATCAATCCCACAACGACCATTAAGTTTAGAATTGTTTGAAAAGCTAGACTAAAAGAAATTCCAAAAGCTAAATATTTTGCAAAGTTATTTTCTTGGTTTAGTGAGATATTTAATCCTCTTTTAATAATAGTAACGAATAAAGTAGCTACAATTAATACTCCAGCAAAACCTAATTCTTCACTAATGATAGAAAAAATAAAATCAGTTTGAGGTTCTGGTAAGTAGAAATGTTTTTGAATAGAATTACCTAAACCCATGCCAAGAAGTCCACCTGGACCAATAGCATATAATGATTGAATTATTTGAAATCCACTGCCAAGAGGATCGGCCCAAGGATTTAGAAAAGAAGTTATTCTTTCTAATCGATAGGGTGCAATAATTACTAAAACGACAATTCCTAGTAGTCCTAATATTCCTAATTTTATAAAAAAACTCATGTTAACTCCAGATATGAAGAGCATAGCAATAATAGTCATAACGAGAATTACTCCAGTACCAAAATCAGGTTGGAGCATAATTAATCCAAATAATAAAATAACTATTAAAAGAATGGGAAGGACAGAAGATTTAATACTTTTAATTTTATTATTATTTAAATACTTTGAAGTAAAGATGATGATACCTAGTTTGACAAATTCGCTTGGTTGTATACCAAAAGATCCAATACCAAACCAACTTCTAGAACCATTTCTAACTGAACCAATACCAGGTATTAAGACTAAGATTAAAAGAATGATACAAATAAAGAGAATAATATTACTATATTTATAATATATTTGATAATTAATTTTGGATACTATATAGATAATTATGTATCCAAGAATTAGGAATATGGCTTGTGATTTTAAATATTTATATGGATCATTAAATTTATATTCAGCCCAAATATTAGATGAAGAATAAATCATTAATAGACCAAATAATGATAGAATGATGACTGCTATTAATAAATGTTTATCAATTTTTTTCATAAAATCAACTCTATTAAATTATATGTTTTTGAATAGAAAAAAACACATCAAAGATGTGTTATAACCATACTCCATAGATGAGAGCTAGTAGGCAGAGAATAAATCCAGCAATCCAGAATAATTTAACAATATCAGATTCTTTCCATCCAAGTCTTTCAAAGTGATGATGGATAGGAGTCATTAAGAAAACTTTCTTTTTAAATAGGACAACTGAAGTTATCTGAATAATAACGGTTAAAGTTTCGATAACGAAGATGCCACCGATAACTGCTAATGATAATTCATGGTTAGTAAGAATAGCAATGGTTGCTAGGGTAGCACCTAAAGTTAAACTACCGGTATCTCCCATAAATACTTTGGCGGGATTAGTGTTATATACCAGAAATCCCATGATTGAACCTACTAAAATGAAACAAAATATACCCATATCTTGATATCCTTCAATCCAATAACTTCCCCATGATATTAAACCAAATGCTAAAAATGAGATAGCTGATAGACCACCTGCTAAACCATCTAGTCCATCAGTTAAGTTGACAGCATTAGATGAACCTACTAATAAAAGAAGAATAAATACGCCATAGAACCAGTTTAAATTCCATTTAATATTTAATAACGTTATTTCTAAAACAGAATTAGCATCTGTATATTTACGATATAGAACATAAAAAATTAAGGCAACGATAAATTGTAGAATTAATTTTTGTATTTGTGTTAGTCCTTTGTTTTGATTTTTTTTGATACTGATATAATCATCTAAGAAACCAATTAAGCTATATGAAAGGAAAACAAATAAAACAATTAATAGATTAACAGAAAATTCCATTTTGTCAGTTGCAATTAAAAAGATAACAGTTATAATTGTAGGAATAATGAATATTAGTCCTCCCATAGTTGGGGTTCCTGATTTTCTTTGGTGATTTTCAACATAGATGTTGATTCTTTGCCCAACTTTTATTTTTTTTAATATTGGTATTAGAATAAAACCAAAAGCAGTTGACAAAAGAAATCCAATCATTAAGGCAAATAGTGATTTTGTTAGTGTTAGCATAATTCACTTCCTTTTCATAGTTATTATATCATAAAAATAATTATAATATTTAAAATAATATGGACTTTACATGTAGTTGTCAATCTCCTAATAAGACTTTAATAGTTGAATTTACTGGTAATATAGTGTTTGGACTAGGTGATATTGATTTAATAATATTTCCACTACCAGAATAGTTGACAGTGAAATTTTTGAGTTGCTTTTTAGCTTCACTTAGTTCTTGACCAATGACATTAGGAATAGTTTCATATTTTGTATCATACCAGTTATAAACTTTTTCTAGAGTATAATCCGATTTTTCAATTTTAAGTTTATCGATGATGTCTAACATGATATTTTTAGCAATGGGAGCGGCAACAGTTCCACCATATTGAGTGATTCCTTTAGGATTATCAATGGCCACATAGACAACGACTTGAGGGTTATCAGCTGGTAGAAAACCAATAAATGATAAAATATAGTTTCCAGACATATAGATACCGTTGTTTACTTTTTGAGCAGTACCAGTTTTGCCGCCAACTCGGTATCCTTCAATGTAAGCATTTCTTCCAGTACCATAGGCAACGACGGTTTCTAAAGCCATACGGACAGTTTGACTAGTTTCGTTAGAAATGACTTTTCTTACTATTTGTGGTTTATTTTCTTTAATTATTTCGCCAGTATTTGGTTCAACAATTCTTTTAACTACATATGGTTTATATAGTGTTCCTCCATTTATAGTAGCTGATACGGCAGTTATTTGTTGTATAGCACTAACACTTATTCCTTGACCGAAAGAAGTAGTTGCTAGTTCAACTGGACCAACATTATTAATCTTAAATAAGATACCTGATGATTCACCATTTAAATCAATACCTGTTTTTTTGCCAAAACCAAAGTCATTGATATATTTAAACAATTTTTCTTTGCCTAGTTTATTTCCTAGGGAGACAAATCCTGGGTTGCATGAGTTTTGAACGACTTGCAGATAGGTTTGTGTTCCGTGACCACCTGATTTCCAACATTTGATTCGGGCACCATCGACGGTAATGCTTCCGCTATCAGTGAAAGTATCATTAAGAAGATCGACGGTTTTTTCTTCGATGGAAGCGGCTAGGGTGATAATTTTGAAGGTACTTCCGGGTTCATAAGTAGCCCAAATGGCATGATTTCTGTTAATAGTTTCAATGCTATAATTTTGATAATTAGTGGGACTAAAATCTGGTTTGGAAGATATGGCTAATATTTCGCCATTATTTGGATCCATGACGATGGACCAAGCATCATCGGCATCGTATTTATCCATGATGTTATTTAATTCTCTTTCAACAGATGATTGGATATCATAGTCAATAGTTAAATAAATATCCATTCCATTAGTAGGTTCTTCATATACACTACTTTTATCTAACTTATTACCCTTAGCATCCGAGAAATATTTAATAGCACCACTTTTTCCAGTAAGATATTCATCATATTTTAATTCTAATCCTGATAATCCTTGATTATCAATACCAGCATAACCAATAGTATGTGATAATAAAGTGTCATATGGATAATATCTTTTTCCTTCTTTAAGGAGATAAACACCTTCGTAATTTAGATTATTAATTTGATCAGCTATATCAAAAGATAGTTGACGACCTTCTGGATGAACAATTTCTATCGATGATGATTTATTGACATGTTCACTTATTTTGGATTCATCAACATTTAATATTTTAGCTAAATCTTTAATAACATCATCTTTGTTTTTTATTTGGTTTGGGACAACTACTAAGGAAACAGTGGTTAAATTATCAGCAACGGTTACATTATCTTTAGTAATGATTCTACCACGATTGGCACCAATTACTAAGTTTCTACTCCAAAGATTACTAGCTAAATTAGATAATTTTTTATAATCAATTACTTGAATATAGAAAACTTTTCCTATGATTACAATAAAACATATGATAATTATTAATAGAACTACTTTAATTCTTTTATGTATTTGTTTGTTAAACATATTATCCCTCTTTAAAGTATATTCTTATTTTGGATTAATAAGTACAAAAAAAGAGGCTGACCCCCTAAGGAACAGCCTCCCAAAAAGAATAAAAAGGGGTTGGCTAGTGTGATACTAGCACCAATTCGTCTAAAATTTGAATTGGTGATTAATATACTAATCGAAGTTATTTAATTTGTCAATAGGAAAATGAAAAAAATGTAAAAAAAATTAAAGAATGTTGAAAATATAGTATATATATGGTATTCTTTAAATGGTAGGGAGATATATATATGAATGATAATAAAAGAAAAAAAATTTTGTTAGTTGTTGGAATAATATTAGCTTGTGTTTTAGTAGTAGGGGGAACATATGCTTATTTAACTTTTTCGGTAAGTGTTACGAATGGAACGATTAGTGGAAATGTTGAATGTTTTCAAATTGATTATAGTATTTTAAATGATGATGATAGTAGTCAAATAACAGGAACTTTATTTCCATCTAAAGGGGCTAGTGGAGGATTATCTGGTAAAGTATCTATTAATATTAATGCAAGTTGTAATGTTACAGCAACAGGTACATTGTATTTAAATGTAGATAGTGGTACTTCGACGGCTTTGGTTCAAACAGTAGCAGATCATTGTGAAGATAAAATAACTTTAGAGACATTGAATGATTATACGACAAGTGCTGAATGTACGGCTGATTCATCTAGAATGTGGGTAAGTACAGGTACAGGATTAAAATATGCAGTATATTCAAGTGTGAACGCTACAGGTACACCACTTAATGTTGGCTATATTACTAGTGGTGATATTGGGAGAGATATTCCAATATATAGTGATTTTACTGTTGATAAGACAGCGAGTAGTTATTATATATTTATATGGATGGATGGGTATATTACAGATAGTACATATACGGAACTTCCTTTTGGTGGATATATACATGCTAGTGTATTGCAAAATCAGTAGAATTGTTAATGAAAACGAGGGAAATATTAAAAATAACTTAATATTTCCTTTATTTTTTGATATAATTTTATTGAATGTTATGGAAGGAGATGTTTTCTTATGAAAAATGTAGTAGTTATTGGAGGAGGCACTGGATTATCAACATTGCTTAAGGGACTTAAATTATTTCCAATGAATATTACAGCAATTGTAACAGTAGCGGATGATGGATCTTCAACGGGGAGACTTAGGGAAGAATTTAATACTCCAGCGGTAGGTGATCTTCGTAATGTGTTAGTAGCATTATCAGAAGTTGAACCAATGGTCGAGGAATTACTACAATATAGATTTGATACTTATAGTGATTTAAATAAACATGCGATGGGAAATTTACTTTTGACAGCAATGTATAATATAACTGGAAGTTTAACTGAGAGTATGGAATCTTTATCAAAAATACTTAATATAAAAGGAAGAGTATTACCATTTACGGAAGATAAAGCTATATTGATGGCACATACGACATCTGGAGAAGTGATTGAGGGAGAGAGTAAAATTACGAAAGCAGGAAAGCATATCAAATCAGTTAATTATAAGAATAGAGTTAAAACAACTCCACAAGTACTTAAAGCAGTATCTGAGGCAGATTTAATAATTATTGGAATTGGTAGTTTATATACGAGTATTATTCCTAATTTGTTAACGAAAGAAATGAAAAAGGCACTTAAGGAATCTAAGGCTAAGAAGATGTATATTTGTAATATTATGAGTGAACATGGAGAGACAGATGGTTTTAATGTAAGTGATTGTGTAAAACAGATTAATAAATATGTCGATAAAGATTTTATTCAAGTAGTGCTTGCTAATAATAAGAAGGTTCCTGATAATATACTTAAATTGTATGAAGAAGAACAAAGTGCTCAAATTATGATAGATAAAGAAAATATAAATAAATTAGGAGTAAAACTAATTACAGCGGATTTACTTAATATTAATAATAATCAAGTAAGACATGATTCAATTAAGACGGCTTTAGAGGTATTTACATATTTAACAAGGGGGTAATATAATGAGTTTTTCATTAGATATTAAGAATGAAGTAGCAAGACTTGAAGTTTCTAAGGAAGAAAAAATTACAGAATTATCAGCAATAGTTAGAAATAGTGCTACAATTGATAAAGATATGGTTATATATATAGAGAATAATGTAGTAGCAAGAAGAATATTTAAGTTATTTAGAAATGTATATGATATTAATCCAATTATTACAGTTAGAAAGAAATATTTTAATAATGGACTTAGTTATATTTTGACTATAAGGAATAAATTAGATGAGATACTTGATGATTTGTCAATTGTAAAAGATGGAAAGTATTTGAATATTCCGCTTGAATATATTATATCAGATGATGATTTAGTTAGAGCATATCTTAGGGGATTATTCTTAGTAGCAGGAAGTATTAATGATCCGAAGACTTCTAGATATCATTTAGAATTTTTAGTGGATGATAATAAGTATGCAAAATTTATTATGAAGATACTTAATGAGATGGAACTTAATAGTAAAATTATTAGAAGAGAAAAGAAATATATGATATATATTAAGGAAGCTGAGAAGATTAGTGATTTTCTTAGAGTAATTAAGGCTTATAATGGAGTAATGTATTATGAAGATATAAGAATATATAGGGATCATAAGAATATGACTAATAGACTTAATAATTGTGAACAGGCTAATATTGATAAAGTGTTTTTTACGGCTACTTCACAGATTAAGGATATTGATAAATTAGAAGAATATGATATGTTAGAACTTATAGATGATAAATTAAGAGAAGTTATTACATATCGTAAGAAGTATCCGGAGGCTAGTTTGGGAGAACTTAGTGCGATTATGAGTAATGATGGAATAAAAATTACCAAGTCAGGTCTTAATCATCGATTTAGAAAAATTAGAGAAATAGTTAATAAGATTGAAAATAAAAAACTTGATAAATAAGCTATGTTTTGTTATAATACATGGCTAGGTGATTTTATGGAATATTTGGATTTACCTTTACTTGGAAAGAGAAATTTATCAATTAATGCTAGATATTTTAGTGATATAAAGGATGAATTAGAAGAATTTTTAGTGGATGAAGATGAGATTAATAGTAGAAAATTTGTGAAAAAGATAATGTTTAATCAGGAAATAAAGTCTAATAATACAATTGAAGGTATTAATGATGACTTAATGCTTATTGAGAAAGTTATTCGTGATGCTTCTTCAATAAAAGATGTTTTGCAAAGAAAGAGAATAATTAATTTATATCATGGATATAAATATATTCTTAGTCATAGAGTTATTGATGAGAGCCATTTAAAAGAGTTATATGGAATACTTAGTGATGGTTTAATTGAAGATAGGGATTTAGCTAATATGGGTCAAGTTTATAGGGAAGCTCCAGTATATATTTTAAATAAAGGGAGATTAGATACTGAACTTGATCAGGGGTTACCTTATGAAATGGTTCCTGAATATATGAAGATATATTTTGATTATGTCAATAATGGTTTTGAAGGAACGATAACTGATCAGTTTATTAAATCACAGATTATGCATTTCTATTTTGTTTATATTCATCCATATTTTGATGCTAATGGAAGAACTAGTAGGACACTTGCTATGTGGTATTTACTTAATAGCAAAGCTTATCCATATATTATTTTTAATAGAGCAATAACTAATAATGGAGATAGTGGTTATGATGAATCGATAATAGATGCAAAGAATAGTGCAGATATTAGTTTCTTTATTAAATATATGATGATTAATGTTAAGAGAGAATTAGAGAAAGAAATAATAATGAGTGAAATAAAAAACAATACTTCTTATAAGATGGATGCGATGAATTTTCAAACTTTAAATTATATTCTTTCAATGAATGGGGAAATTAATGTTTTAAATTTTGCAACGATGTATCGAAGAAATAATAATTATAAGAAAGTACAAGATATATATGAAGAGAGTCTTCAACCGCTTAAGGATATGGGAATAATTTATGTAGTTAGACAAACAAAAAAGATGATGTTTTTAGATTATCCGAATGAGGTATTTAAAATTAATCCTTCAAGATTTGATAGAAATAATCCAAAGATTAGAAGACTAGATTTAAGTAATAAATGATATTGATAAATGATAAATTATTTGATATAATTTGTTTGTGAGTGATAATTAGTATTTAAAATAAAGGAGTAGTTATTAATGATTTATTGCAGAGAGTTAGTGGTAGGTGAGAACTAATATAATCTTAATAATGAATTACATATTTTTAGCTAATCGGGTAGAACCGTTATATAATTAAGTTAATAGAAGGATGGTACCGTCTATGTATATAGACTCCTTTGGGTATCATCTTTTTGTTTAATAAAAAATATTATCAAACGATTGTATGGCTTTATATTGACAATAAATTTTATGAATGATATAATCGATACATAGGTATTTGATAGATAGAAATGAGGAGAGGGAAATGAATTTGTATGAAGATTTAAAATGGAGAGGATTAATACAGGATATTAGTGATGAAGCATTAATAGATAAGCTTAATAATGAGAGTTTAACTTTTTATATTGGAACTGATCCAACGGCTGATAGTATGCATATTGGACATTATTCATCTTTTTTGATAAGTAAAAGATTAGCAAAAGCTGGTCATAAGCCTATTTTATTAGTAGGTGGGGCAACGGGATTAATTGGTGATCCAAAACCAACAGCTGAAAGACCAATGATTTCTAAAGAAGAAGTAGAGAAAAATTTTAGGGGTCTTAAGGAACAAGCAGAGAGAATATTTGGATTTGAAGTAGTTAATAATTATGATTGGACTAAGGATATTAATGTAATAGATTTTCTTAGAGATTATGGAAAATATTTTAATATTAATTATATGTTAGCTAAGGATAAAGTTAAATCTAGATTAGAAAGTGGAATTACTTATGCTGAATTTTCTTATATGATACTTCAAGCTTTGGATTTTATGCATTTATATGAAACTAGAGGATGTACTTTACAGGTAGCAGGATCTGATCAATGGGGAAATATTACTTCAGGAATTGAATTAGTAAGAAAAAAGTTAGGAAAAGAAATTTATGGAATGGTTATGCCACTTGTTACTGATAGTAATGGAGTTAAATTTGGTAAGACAGAGGGAAATGCTTTATGGTTAGATAAGAATAAGACTTCTTCTTATGAGTTATATCAATATTTAATTAATTTGGAAGATAGTATGATTATTCAATATTTAAAGATGCTTACTTTTCTTAGTAAGGAAGAAATTGAAGAATTAGAAGTAAAGAATAATGAAAATCCACATCTAAGGGAAGCTCATAAAGCACTTGCGAGAGAAATTATTACTGATTTGCATGGAGAAGAGGAATATCAAAAAGCAGTAATGATGAGTGAGGTATTATTTACTGGTGAGTTTAAGAAATTAACTAAAGAAGAAATAGAAGAAGTGTTTAAGGGCTACAAAAAGATTAATGTAGGGAATAATCAAAACATTGTTGATTTACTTATTAATATGGGAATTGCTTCAAGTAAGAGAGAGGCAAGAGAATTTATTACTTCTAATGCAATTAGTATTAATGGAGAAAAGATTAATGATTTAGAATATGTTATTAATGATAATGATTTTATGTATGGAGAATATATAATAGTAAGACGAGGAAAGAAGAATTATTATATAGGTATCATTGATAGGAGTTAATATGAGTAGAAAATTTGGTGATCGTAGAGATGCTAAAAGAATTAAAATGTCTGGTTTTGATAAGATACTTTATTTTTTGAAAAAGAAGAGAAGTGAATCTGAAGTTTATATATCTAGGGATATTGATGTTACTAATTTAGTAAAATATATGGAGAAGAAGAAAAAAGAAGATGAAAAAATTACTTATTTTCATTTGTTTTCGATGGCTTTGGCTAAAGTCGTTTACAATAATCCATATTTAAATCGTTTTATTATTGGTGGACATAAATATCAGAGAAATGATGTAAGTATTTCTTTTGTGGCAAAGACAGAGTTTTCTGATGATGCGGAAGAGTTGATGAAAGTTGTTAAAATAGCAGAAGATGATGATATGAATACTTTATCTTTGAAAATTAGAAATGATGTTAAAAAAATTAGGAGTAATAATTCTAATGGTGCTGATAATTTAGTTAAAATTTTAGGATGTTTACCTAACTTTTTAATGAGGATAGTGGTATGGTTTGTAAAGGTACTTGATAATCATGATATGTTACCAAAGTCTTTAATGGATGAAGTTGTATATTATAGTACATGGTTGTTATCTTAGTTGTGAAGTATTCATTGTGAGGGAAAATATCAAAATTTTACTGATTGTGGTACGACATCTGCAGTTTGTACGATTGGAGAAATTACAAAAAAGCCAATGATTGTGTCTGGTAAAGCTGAAATTAGAGATGTATGTAATTTTGGTATATGTTTAGATGAGAGAATTGCTGATGGGGTATATTTTGCTAAGAGTATTAATATGTTAGAGTATATTTTAGCAAATCCAGAATTATTGGAGGATAAGGCTAGTGATAAGATCGTTATTGATAAAAGTAAGTAAATTTTTAAATAATGCAATTGATAAGATTACTAATAAAGATAAAGATCCATGGGAGAAATATTATGTAAATAATAGTATTAATTATCCTGATTTAACAATATATCAGTTAATAGAAAAGACTGCAATGAAATATCCATTTAATTATGCTTATGAGTATTATGGAAGAAAAATAACCTATAGAGAGTTCATTGTTAAGATAAAGAAGTGTGCAACAGCACTAATAGAACTTGGGGTAAAAGAGGGGGATAGGGTTACAATATGTATGCCTAATACTCCAGTAGCAATAATTACTTTTTATGCGATTAATATGATTGGGGCGACAGCTTCAATGATTCATCCATTATCCAGTAGTAGTGAAATAGAATTTTATTTGAATGAATCAGATAGTAAATATATTTTAACAATTGATTTAGTATATGATAAACTGATGAGTATTAAGGATATGTCAAAGATAAAAAAGATAATCGTTAGTAGTGTATCTGATGATATGAGTAATTTTAAAAGAGCGATGTATTGGTTTTTCTCTGGAAGAAAGAATAAGATTGAAAAAAATGAGAAAGCAATATTTTATAATGATTTTATAAAATTGGGAATAGATTATAAAGAATTTACTCAAGTAAAGAGAAAGACTACAGATGAAGCAGTAATATTATATAGTGGGGGAACAACTGGTAGTCCTAAGGGGATTTTATTAAGTAATTTAAATTTTAATGCTTTAGCGATGCAATGTCATATTGCTTGTGATCCAGCTAAGGCGGGAGATTCAATTTTGGCAGTATTACCAATATTTCATGGTTTTGGTTTAGGAGTATCAATTCATACACCACTTTATATTGGAGCAAAAGTTATTTTAGTTCCTGATTTTAGTCCTAGAAAATTTGGTAGATTAATTAAGAAATATAATCCTAATTTTATTACGGGAGTTCCTACTTTGTATGAGGCATTACTTAAGACAAAATTAGGAAAGAGGGATTTAAGTAATTTGACTTGTGTTGTTAGTGGTGGAGATACTCTTAATCCTGAATTTAAAAGACAAATAGATGATTATCTAAGAGATCACGGTTCTAAGGCACAGGTAAGATGTGGATATGGACTTACTGAGTGTACTGGGGCTTGTTGTTTAAATCCTAGAAGAGAATATCGTGATAATAGTATTGGTATACCTTTACCTGATATGGATTTTAAGATAGTAAGAATTGGGACTACTAAAGAAGCTGAATTTTTGGAAGATGGGGAAATATGTGTTAGTGGGCCAACAGTGATGATGGGATATTTAAATGATATAGAAGAAACAAATAAGGTATTGGTTAAACATGGCGATGGAAAAGTATGGCTTCATACAGGAGATATTGGGTGTATGGATCAAGATGGATTCATTTATTTTAAACAAAGACTTAAGAGATTGATTATATCATCTGGCTATAATATATATCCAAGTTATGTAGAAAATATTATTATGGAATTGGATGAAGTAGCTAGTTGTGTAGTTATTGGAATATCTCATCCATATAAAAAACAAGTAGCAAAAGCTTATATTGTTCTTAAAGATGGAGTTAAGCCAACAACGGCAATTAAGAAAAAAATTAAGAAGCATTGTGAGAGTAATTTATCAAGATATTCTTGGCCATATGAATATGAATTTCGTGATAAATTACCAAAGACTTTGGTTGGCAAGGTTGCATACAAAAAGTTGGAGGAAGAAAATAATGGATAATTATATGATTATTGATGGAAAAGAAATTAAAAAGCAGGTATTAGATGAACTTAAAGAAGAAGTTAGTAAATTAGAAATTAAACCTAGTTTAGTAGTTATTCAAGTTGGAGATAATGATGCGAGTAATGTTTATATTAAGCAAAAGGCAAAAATGGCTGATTATGTAGGATATGATTATAAACATATTAAATTGTCTGAAGATATAACAACAGAAGAAGTTATTGAAATAATTGATGGGCTTAATAATGATAAGAAAATAAATGGTGTAATGGTTCAGATGCCACTTCCTAATCATATTGATACAGAAATTGTTCAGAATGCAGTAATTCCTAGTAAAGATGTTGATGGGTTAAGTGATTTTAATGCAGGATTATTATTTCATAATAAAGATGCATTATATTCATGTACACCATATGGAGTGATGGAATTACTTAAAAGATATAAAATTCAGGTTGAAGGACGTCATGTAGTAGTTGTTGGAAGAAGTAATTTGGTAGGTAAACCTATGAGTATGATGCTTACTAATGCTGGGGCAACGGTTACATTATGCCATTCAAAAACTGTTGATTTAAGTAAGTATACAAAGGATGCTGATATATTAATTTCTTGTGTTGGAAAAGCTAACTTCATTACTGCTGATATGGTAAAAGAAGATAGTGTGGTTATTGATGTGGGAATTACTAGATCAGAATCTGGACTTTGTGGGGATGTTAAGTTTGATGAAGTAGCTTCAAAGACAAAATATATCACTCCAGTTCCTGGTGGGGTAGGTCCAATGACAGTAGCAATGCTTGGTAGTAATGTACTAAAGGCTTATTATATACAACAAAAGGAAAAATTATAATGTATAAGATATGTTATTATTTCTTACTATTTTTAATGTATTCTGTGTTGGGATGGTTAATGGAAGTAGTTAATTCATATTTTATTCATAAAAGATTTGTTAATAGAGGATTTTTAATAGGTCCATACTGTCCGATATATGGAATTGGGGTATTACTAATTATAAGTTTTCTTAAAGATTATATGGATAATTTTTTAGTATTATTTATATTAGCAATGGTAATATGTTTAATTTTAGAATATTTAACAAGTTATTTTTTGGAGTTAATATTTAAAGCTAGATGGTGGGATTATAGCAATAATAGATTCAATATTAATGGAAGGGTATGTTTA
>CAMGAM010000003.1 GCA_946007485.1 uncultured Mycoplasmatota bacterium | reverse complement strand
TTTACAACATCAAAAATATTAGTATCAAATACTTCAATTGGAATATTTAGATAATTAGCATTGTCAATTACTTGTTTTAGTTTTTCTTCAGTATAACCAGGATTCATCACAATAAATTTTAATTCAAAATTAAACTTATTATGTCTTTTTAATTCTTGCATGCATTTGGCTAATAAGAAGGAATCTTTACCACCAGAAATACAGATAGCTATTTTATCATTTGGTTCAATTAAATTAAATTCTTTGACAGCTCTGACAAATTTAGAAAATATTTCTTTACGGTATTTTTTCTGAAGAGATTTTTCGATTTCTTTTAACTCTTTCATAAGGCCTCCATATAGTTTTGATTCTATTTTGTGATACTTTATAACTAATAATTAATTATAATATTTTAATGATAGATAAATTTTTCTAATGGATTGATAACTTATAATATAGAACTAGTTATAATTCTTATCGGTAATTATTTTTAACACAAACCATCTTTTAAATTCTGGTTCTTTTCTTTATACTTTTCTTGTGTAAAATAAAATCTTCTGGATTGGTTAAAATATTTTCTCCAATAATTAATGATTGATATGTGTTTGGATTACTTAATACTTCATAGAAAATATTAGAGAATATTTTTGAAGTAGTTGTTTTTATTCCTCTTGCTCCAATTCCCTTTTTTAGAGCATCTTCAGCAATTAATTCGTATAAAAAGTCAGTATTTTCACAAATAATACCTAATTCTTCCAACCTCTTGATATTTTGATAGAAAATATTTCCTTCAGTTTTTAGAATATCTTTAATATTTTCTTTGGTTAGACTATTTAATTGTACTAAAACAGGAAGACGACCTACTAATTCTCTTTTAAATCCTAAATCAATAATTTTTTCATTATTTATTTTAGTTTTGTTTGGTTGATTATGGCTTTCAAATCCAATTGCTTGATGTTTATTATTTTCATACAATTCTTGAAAGGCACCAACACCAATAAAGGTTATATTAGAAGTATCTATTCGATAATTTTTTCCAGAAATATTAATCCATCTAACTTGTCCCTCAATTAATTTTAATAATTCATTTTGAACGCCTGATGTAGAAATTTTGCCATCATCATGACCTTTATAAGATATTTTATCTATCTCGTCTAATATAACTATGCTTCGTTCAGCTGTTTCAATATTACATTCACTGTTTAAAATAATCTCTTTCAGGATTTCATCAACGCTTCTTCCAACATAACCTGCTTGACTTAAACCGGGAACTGAAAAAATTGTTAATGGAAGATTAAATATTTTTGATAATTCTAAAAATATAGCAGTTTTACCAACGCCAGTAGGACCAATTACTAACATATTATTTTTTTCTAATAATCCACTATTATTTAAAATAATGGTAGTAATAATAGTCTTTATAGCTTCATTTTGGCCAATGATTCTTTTGGTTATAAGATTATAAATTTCTTGAGGATTGCTAATTTTATTATTTGATGAATTTGCAATAGTCAATGATAATTCTTTGTCTCTTTGTTCATTTTGTTGCTCTTCTTGAGAATTTTCAAAAGGACCATCAATATACTCTTCATGTTTTCTAGTATCTATATCTTGATATTTCCTTTCTTGTTGTTCACTACTAACTACTATTATTTCAAATTGATTATCGTTTTTTCTTATGTATTTGAAATCTTTAGCTACTAGTAATAATTTTCTTTTTAGTTCATTATATGTTATATTTGGATTTTTTGCTATTAATTTGCTTATATTTTTTCGGCAACCAAAAACATTTCCATTATTGATAAATTCACAAATATGATGATAAGTATTATCTGATTTATCAACAAATAATTCGTCTTCTTCGTCGTAATATCCTTCAACAATTTTGAAAGGAGTAAAATATTCGTTGTCGTTTTTATCTTTGGTTCTTTTAAATATAATTGCTAAGTCAATTGTTTCAACCATGACCTCACCTACTTCTTTTTATTTAATCTCTTATTTTGATATGAGTTTCTCTTAATTGTTTTTCAAATACTTCTCCAGGGCAACCCATCATGGCGTCTGATCCGTTGGCGCTAAGTGGAAATGCCACCATTTCTCTAATATTTTCTTCATCTTTTAGAAGCATTAAAATTCGATCAATACCAGGAGCCATTCCTGCATGTGGTGGTGCTCCATATCTAAAGGCTTCATATAGTGATGGAAATTTTGCTTTGACTACTTCTTCATCATATCCAGCAATTTCGAAAGCTTTCTTTAAAATTTTTCTATCATGGTTTCTAACTCCACCGGAAGCCATTTCATATCCATTACATACGAAGTCATATTGATATGCTTTGATATCTAATGGATTTTGGTTATTTAAAGCATCTAGGCCACCTTGTGGCATTGAGAATGGATTGTGAGAAAAGGCAATTGTTCCTTCTTCTTCATCTAGTTCATAGAATGGAAAATCATTAACAATACAGAAAATATATTTTGATTTATCTATTAAATTTAATTCATTACCTAATTTAATTCTTAATTGTCCCATTAATTTAGCACAATTTGATTTATCTGCAATAATAAAGATGACATTTCCTTTTTGAAGAGATAAATTTTCTTTTAATTCATTTCTGATATCATCGGTAAAGAATTTATCTAATGATGATTTAAATGACATATCTTCACTTACTTTGATGTATCCAAGAATGCCTCCAATAGACTTAACATATTCTTCCATTTGTTTATACCATGAGTTTGGTTTATCTATTGATTCTACTTTGATTGCTCTAATAGTTGTATCTTTGAATGGTTCAAAATCACTTTTTGATAAGATTTCTGTTATATCTGTAATTTCTAATGGATTTCTTAAATCTGGTTTGTCAGTTCCATATTTTAGAATTGATTCCTGATAAGGAATTCTTTTAAATGGAATGGGACTTACTTCTTTATCAGAAAAATTAGTAAATATATCATAGAAAACTTTTTGTCCTACTTGATAAACGTCTTCTTCAGTAGCAAATGACATTTCAAAATCTAATTGATAAAATTCTCCATATAATCTATCACTACGTGGATCCTCATCTCTAAAGCATGGTGCTATTTGAAAATACTTATTGAATCCTGAGACCATTAATAGTTGTTTAAAAATTTGTGGTGCTTGTGGAAGGGCATAAAATTTTCCTTTAAATTTACGTGATGGGACAATGAAGTCTCTGGCTCCTTCTGGAGAAGTGGCAGTTATGATTGGTGTTTGAATTTCTGTAAAATTCATACTTTTCATGGTAGTTCTGATAAAATCAATAACTTTGCTTCTAAAAAGGATATTATTATGAACTTCTTCATTTCTTAAATCTAAATAACGATATTTTAGTCTAGTATCTTCGGTTGATTCTTTTGATCTTGAAATTTCAAATGGTAGAACATTTTCACATTCACCAAGAATTTCTAGTGATTTAATTAATACTTCTATCTCACCGGTTTTCATATTATGATTAATCATATCTTTAGTTCTATTTTGAACGATACCAGTAATGGTTATAGTGCTTTCTCTAGTAATATTTATGTATTTATCGACTTCTTCACTTATTAATTGAACAATACCAGTTTCATCTCTTAAAGTTATAAATATTAGACCTCCAAGATTTCTAATTGAGTTAACCCATCCGGCAAGTTTTAGTTCCTTTCCAACATATTCAGTGGTTACTTCACCACAATAAATTGTTCTGTAAATATTCTCTTTCATTATTTCCTCCTTAATACTAAAAAACACAAAAAGTTTTTATAAGGACGGGAAGCCCCGCGGTGCCACCTTATTTCACTTTCGTGCTCTCTTTTTATTATTTTTAGATTGTTTGGTTTCATTAATGTTTATGCTGTCACTCATAAACTGAAAATCAATTTTTATTATAGCATTTTTTTCATAGTTGTCAATAGGAATATATTTTTTATTTTATGATAGTTTATTCTATTCCAGCGGTAGAAATGGTTCCAGTTATTCCTTTACCATCAGCTCCACTTGCTTTTACGCTTAAGGTAGAAGCAAATACTTTACCACTATCTTCTTCAGTTTGATCTTTATGCATTTCCATAACCCACATAACAATTGAATATGTTACGCTACTTTTATTTATTCCATCAGTTGATTTGGGAAGAGTATTATTTATGCCACTTAGAACTATTGGTGAAGGTGTTAATGAATCAAAGTCATCTTTTTTAATAAGATTACCATCTTCATCTTTTTGATAATTACCATTTGAATCTAATAAATATCTATCATCAACAATATGAGTTGCATTCATAACAACATTATTATCTTTATCTATTATTTTAAAATATAAGTTTTCAAATGTATTTATACTTGGAATTAAGGTTATGTATAGCGGAAGGTCGGTATCTAATGAATCATTAGTAATTGTAAATGTATAAATACTACATATTTCTTTAAGATTATCATCAATACAAGCAGTTCCTTCAGTAATCATTTGACCAGTTTCCTCATCTTCATATGGTTTTAATAAATTTCCTGAGGCATCCCTTCTAGCACTAGCAATATCAACATATTCTTCAATAGATGGAATAATTTGGGCCTTAATTAATGATGTATCATCATCTAGACTTATTTTAAACTCAGCAGCTTTTGCATTAACAGCATTTTCACTACTATTGGTACTAGCTTGAAAGTATGCAAAAGATGAACCGGCTGCCAATAGAATTACTATTGCCAATACTACTATGGCCATAAACATTTTTCTTTTTTCTTTATCATTCATGTATATCATCCCTATTCTTATTTAATGATAACAAAAATATATTTTTTTTGCAATAGAAAAAAGCGATTTTTATATTCGCTTTTATTTCATATTATAGACTATCCTCCGATAGTAAATTTACCAGTTAATCTATTTCCACCTGATGTAGTTGTATATACTAATTGGCCAGTATATGTTGCACCCATCTGAGTAGATTGATCTGTATCTTTAGTTGCTTCATTTAGATAAACTACAAAGTAGTGTTCTAGTGTATCACTTCCTGGAACTGTTAGAGTAATAGCTGTAGTTTCATTTTCATTAACATCAACAGTAGTTCCATTATCTCCACTTAATGTTGTTGCTAATCCAAATGTTGTTAATGTTCCTTCTGTACCATTTAGAGCTTGGAATGTTAAATCAGTAAATTTAGAAGTTCCTGAACCTGCATTATTAGCGGTTGTTTTAATAGATAAATTTAACTCTGCATCACTAACGCTACCATTTGTAAGAGTTACTTTATATAATGCACATACCATATATCCTCTATCATCAACACAGTTCTTATTATTTACTGCATATAGTAAATTTGTAGTGTCACCTCCAGTTACAGTTTCATTAGCATTTAGTGGAATAATTCCTTGTCCTGCTAATCCAGTTAAAGCATCGGTTGTTGGATAAATTCTTTCAACACTTGTTACAGTAGTAGCGAATTCATAAGCTGTAATGTTTACGGCATCTTCATTACTTTGAGTTTGTGTAGAGAAGTATGCAAATGTTGCTCCAATAATGGCAACAATTAATGTTGCTACGCTAACAACTCCTAAAAATATTCCGCTTCCTTTTTTATTTTCCATTTCTATATCCTCCTTACTATAATAATAATATCAAATCTAAAACTAAAATGCAATACTTTTTTCAATAAATAATTTTTATTTTTGTCAATTTTAATTAAACGAGTCAATTAAAATAAAGTTAACTGACTCGTTTCTGGCATATCTTTAAATAATCCCATGTTTTTCATCTTTTCGATTAATGTTGATGATACTTTACATCTATTTTGAAAATCTTCAATTGATATAAATTGGTGTTTTTTTGCCTCGGCTTCAATATTCTTAGCAACAACATCTCCTAGCCCATCAATAGCATTAAATGGGGGAATAATTGTTTTATCATCTAGAACATCAAAGAGAGTTCCTTTACTTTTATATAAATCCACATTCGCGATTTTGATACCTCTAGCGGTGGCTTCTAAAGCAAGTTTTAAACATTCTGCAACGCCGGCTTCTTTATTAGTAGCTTCAAATCCTTTGTTTTCAATTTCAATTAAAGTTTCTTTAATGGCATCATATCCTTTTATCATTGCTTCAATGTTAAAATCAGTAGCTTTAGTTGTAAACCACGAAGCATAATAATATGCAGGCATATGAACTTTATACCAAGCAATTCTAAAGGCACTTATAACATAAGCAGCAGCATGTGCTTTTGGGAACATGTATTTTATTTTGGCACATGAATCAATAAACCATTCTTCAATGCCAGCTTTTTGCATAGTTTCAACATGACCAGCCCAAGTTTCTTTATCTTTTGAGGCTTTTCCTTTTCTGACAAATTCCATTATTTTGAAGGCTTTGATTGGTTCCACTCCATGATACATTAAATAAACCATAATATCATCACGACATCCAATTACTTCTTTAAATGGAACAATATTATTTTTTATTAATTCCTGAGCATTTCCTAGCCAAACATCAGTTCCGTGTGATAATCCTGATATTTTTATTAATTCAGCAAAGGTTGTTGGTTTAGTTTCTTCAACCATACTTATCGTGAATGGTGTCCCAAATTCAGGAATTCCTAGGGTACCAGTTTTACACATAATTTGTTCTGGAGTTACTCCAAGAGCTTTAGTCGATGTGAAGATGCTCATTGTTTCTTTATCGTCTAATGGGACTTTTAAAATATCTGTTTTAGTTAAGTCTTGAATCATTCTTAATTGGGTTGGATCAGAATGTCCTAAAATATCAAGTTTTAAAAGATCCTGATCGATTGCGTGGTAATCAAAATGGGTTGTTCTCCATGGACTAGTGACATCTTCAGCTGGAAATTGGAAAGGTGTAAAATCAGAGACATCCATATAATCCGGAACTACGACAATTCCTCCAGGATGCTGTCCAGTAGTCCTTTTAACTCCTGTACATCCTTCAGCTAATCTTTCTATTTCACAAGTTCTTTTATTGGTAATTCCTTTATCTTCAAAATATCCTTTTACGAATCCAAAAGCGGTTTTTTCTGCAACAGTACCAATAGTACCAGCACGGTAAACATTATCAACTCCAAATAATACTTTTGTATATTCATGAGCTGATGCTTGGTTTAAATCAGAAAAATTAAGATCAATATCAGGAACTTTATCAGCATTAAATCCTAAGAAAGTAGCAAATGGCATATCTTGACCATCTTTGTAGAGAGACTCTCCACAATTAGGACATGCTTTATCTGGAAGGTCAAAACCACTAGAATAAGTAGCTCCAAGTTCATTGCCATTTTCATCTTTAAAAATACTAGTCTGACATTTTAAGCAACGATAATGAGCTGGAAGTGGATTAACTTCAGTAATTCCCATCATGGTAGCAACGAAACTAGAACCAACAGATCCACGGGAACCTACTAGATATCCTTCATCGTTGGAGTGTTTAACTAATCTTTGAGCAATTAGGTATATTGGATCAAATCCACCACCAATTATGCCTCCTAATTGTTTTTTTATTTTCTTTTCTTTTGATTTTTCATTTAATTCTCCATCTTCTTCAGTCCAATTTTTTTCAACATAATTACCAACTAGGGTTTTAACGGCATCAAAGCCTTCAAGAACAGTTTTATGTAAATTGGCAAATATTTCGTTTTCTAATTCTCCTTCTTTTATATTTGGATTTTTTTCTTTGATAATCTCAGACCAACATTTATAAACAATGTCTCCATATAATTCTTTAGCAATACGTTCTTCAATATTATGTGGAAGTGGATTGCCATACCATGATGATGCTTTATCATATACTAAATCAGTTACTACTCTTGGACAATCTAGATAAGACAATCCATCATCACTTTTAACTCTTGGGGAAAATGGAATTCCACCAGTATCAATAATTACTTCTATTTCATCGACCATATCTAATATTTTATTAGTGTTAGTAATAACGATTTCCTTGGCTAATTCTTCATCAAGAAAACTAAAATTATCGAGCATTTCTCTAGTAGTTCTAAAGTGTTGAGATGGTATTTCATGAATATTATTTTTTGATAATGGATGTCTTCCACCACCAGGTACTTTTTGGTTAACTATTATTTCACGGTAAATTTTATCTTCTCTAGAAAAATGATGAACATCTCCAGTAGCAACAATAATTTTACCTGCTTCTTTAGTAGCATTAATTATTTTTTTGATATGATTTTCTAATTCTTCTTCATTTCCAAAGTCATTTGTTTGAATTAAGTGATTATACACTTCTGGAGGTTGTACTTCAACATAATCATAAAAGTTAATAATGTTAGTTAATTCTTGTCCTTCTTTTGATCTTGATTCAATAAATACTTCTGATTCATAGCATCCACTACCTATTAGTAATCCTTCGCGAAGTTCATTTAATTTACTTCTTAATATTCTTGGCGATTTATATAAATAAGTTGTATTAGCAAGTGAAATTATTTTAAATAAATTTTTAAGTCCTTGTTTATTTTTAGCAATTGCATTAAAATGATATGTTCTTCCAAATTTATATATTTCATCTTTAGATATTAATTTATCTAGTTCAGATATTTTGTTTATATTTTGAGATGTTAATTTACTTACCATTTTGCTAAATACATGGGCTGTTCCTTCGGCATCATAATCTGCTCTATGATGAGCATCTTCTTCCCATGGAACATTATATCTTTTAACTAAGGCAGATAGACTGTGTCTAGCAAATCCTTGATCTAAGGCACGTGATAATTCAAGAGTATCAATGACGGTATTGGTAAATTCTCCTAGATTATATTTTTTCATGGCCATTTCAATGAATGAAATATCAAATTTAGCATTATGAGCAACCATTGGTAAGTCTCCTGCCCAAGCGAGAAATTTTTTGGTTACTGTTTCTTCATCATCTTTACCACTAACCATTTCATCAGTTATACAGGTTAATTCAGTAATTTTATTAGGAATGTGTCTTTTAGGATCAATTAATTCATCAAATCTATCAACTATTTCATCGCCACAAATTTTTACGGCACCAATTTCAATCATTTGATCATCGCCACCGGCGTTAAAACCTGTAGTTTCTGTATCAAAAACAACAAAGGTACTATCTTTTAGTGATAGTTCTGTCGGTCTTATGACAATATTGACTGTATCATCAACTAAGGTTAGTTCTGTTCCATATAGGCCTTTGAAGTGATCTTTGGGATCTTCAATTTTTTTGTTATAGGAAGAAATTATACCATAGGCAATTGGAAAGGCTTGACATCCGCTATGATCAGTAATAGCTACTCCACGGTATCCCATATCAATAGCTTTACTAACTAATTCGCAGGTATGTTTTCCTAAATCTACTTTAGTTATTCCATCCATTTGACTCATCATAGTATGAGCGTGTAATTCTACTCTTTTTACTGGTTCATTATCTTCAATTTTTTCTTTGATTGGAGTTTCAGTTTCTTCAACATCTTTATATCTAGTATTGAAAACAATTTCGTTAGCATATTTGTCCATAGTGGCTCTTCCATAGAAGATGTACCATTTTCCTTCTTTGAGAAGACTTTTAATAAGTGAGTATTCATCATCATCTTTTGTGAACATTTTAACATACATACTGTCAGTATAATCAGTTACTTTTAATGTTATTATTTTGTAACCACTTTTTGATTCAAAATAATCAATACCAAAAATACATCCTTTTATATTGATATTATCAACTTCATATAAAACGTCTTTTATTGGAGTTATTTCAGTACTCTTTTTAGCTTTATAAGTTGGTTTTTTCTCAATTTCTGGTGTTTTTTTATTATTTTCGTTTACTATCTTTGTGTTTATTGTAGTTTCTTTCTATGATTTAATCTTATTCTTTAATTCAAGATCTCCATCTAAAACCAAATCAATATTTATGTTAACATCAAATCCAAAAGCATTTAGTTTATCTATTAATTCTTGCTTTAAACTAAACATATTGGTACATTCAACTTTATTATAGGTTTTTATGTTAATATTATTTCCTAAGATATCAATTTTTCTATCTAGAAAGATATTATATTTTGCTCTATCTAAACAAATATTTTTTAAGACATTTAAGTAATATGATTCAAGTAAATTATTGTCAATATTTTTTGGTCTTATGATTAATTTAATGGATTCAATAGAATTAAAATATGACACTAATTTATATAGTATATTGTTATACACTTCAATCGGTAATACTTGATCGGTATCGATAATAAAATCTAGTTCTTTATTTTGATCATAAACAACTATTTTTTCAACTTCAGCATTATTAAAATATGAAAATAATTCTTCTTCAATGCCAATTTCATTAAATAATTTTTTTAATTTTTCTTGCATCATACTACTCATCAACTTTCTTTTTTTTATTGTACCATAAATATATAAGTATATGGTGAAATTTTACATAATTTTAACATATCTAGGTTCTATATTTTATTATCTATATTTTTATTTTAATATTTCTAAGATTAATTTTTCTTTTTTGGTTTTTTGAGAAGAGATTTTAAAAATAGTATTATCAATATTAAGATCTTCAATTTTTTTATTTGTATATATGGTCATGATGGTATCTCCTACTTCAAGATAATCATTAATATTTTTATTTAAAACAATACCGGCACTATAATCAATTTGATCTTCTTTATTAACTCTTCCGGCTCCTAAATGCATGGATAATATTCCCAATTTATATGCATCAATGTCGTTAATATATCCTTCTGAATTGGTTTTGATTTTGTATTTGTGAGTAGAAGTTGGTAATTTTGAAATATCGCCATGTTGATATTTGATTAATTCTAAAAATTTATTATATGAACTTCCATTTTCTAGGTTCTCTAAAACTAATTTTTTGGCTTCGTCATAGTCAATTTTTAATCCAAGTGCTACCATATGTGAGGATAATTCAATACATAAATTGGTAAGATGACCTTTTTTATGATTTTTTAGAATATCAATAGCTTCTGCTACTTCAAGAGAATTTCCAATATTATTACCTAGAGGAACATTCATATTAGTAAGAATGCATATTACTTCAATATCATTTTTTTTACCTATTTCAATCATTATTTTAGCTAATTGTCTAGCATCATCTAAATTTTTAATTAGTGCTCCTTTTCCTACTTTGACATCTAGTACTAATTTTTTAGCTCCTAGGGCAATTTTTTTGCTCATGATAGATGATGCTATTAAAGGAATTGATTCAACTGTACCAGTTACATCTCTTAAGGCATATATTTTTTTATCAGCGAGAGCAATATTTTCTGTCTGGCAGGTTATAGCAACATTTATATCATTTATCTGATTAATAAATTCATCTTTAGTTAAATTGACATTAAAACTAGGAATTGATTCTAGTTTATCAATAGTTCCGCCAGTATGTCCTAGACCTCTGCCACTCATTTTGGCTACTTTAACTCCACAAGATGCGACGATAGGGGCAACTATCAAAGTTGTTTTATCACCTACTCCACCAGTCGAATGCTTGTCTACGACATTATCACCTAGTGGTGATAAATCTAAAATTTCTCCTGATGAGGCCATATATTTAGTCATAGAAAAGATTTCATTATCAGTCATACCATTTAGAAGAATAGCCATTAATAATGATGACATTTGATAATCTTTGATGGTTGATGAAAGATAATTTTCAATAACATATTTTATTTCTTCATCAGTTAATGATTGTTTTAATCTTTTTTTATTAATAATATCAATAATATTCATATAGTTTCATTCCTTTTTACTCTTATATTTTTTTTATACTTCATCTTTATATGTAGATTTAAATAAGTCTTTGTCTTCACTTTCAATACTTTCCAATACTTCTATTTTTGGCAATTCTTCTTTACTGGCTAATCCAAAATAATCTAAAAATTCATCGGTTGTTTTATAGAGAATGGGATGGCCTGGTTTATCACTTCGTCCACATTCTTTGATTAGGCCTTTAGCCAGTAGTCTACGCATTACATATACTGAATCAACTCCACGTATTTCATCGACATCAATTCTAGTTAATGGTTCATTGTAAGCGATAATTGCTAGAGTTTCTAATGCTTGGTTTGATAAAGTATTATTTTGGGGATTTTCCAATAACTTTTTAAAATATTCTTTATGTTCTTCCTTGGTTGTCAATTTAAATGAATTTCCTAAATAATTTATTCTTAATCCTCTATCTTCATCTATATAATCTTGTTTCAATGAAAGGATTAATTGTTTTGCATCGTCTTCGGATATTTCTAAAATATCTGATACTTCTTTAATAGTTAGACCTTGGTCTCCTTGGACATATAGTAGTCCTTCAATTATTCCTTTCATGATTTCACCTTCAATTCAATAGTTATATCTTTAAAATTGGTATCCTGCCTTAATATAATTTCATTTTCTTTAGTCATCTCTAAAATCGATAGAAATGTAACTACAATAAATGGTTTATTATTTTTAGTAAATAATTCAGTAAATAAAACCTTAGGTTTTTCTTTGAGAATTTTCTTGATATTTTGTTTTCTTGCTTTAACACTATATTCCTTATTCGTTATTTTAGTAGTTATTGGCTTTTCTTTATCAATTCGATCAAGAAAATTTTTGAAAGCATTAACTAAGTCATCCACCGTAGTATCATTATCATTTACTATTTTGTTATCGATATAATTGGATACTTTTTCTGGTGATTTGACATAGATATTTCTCCTATCTGATTCTAGTTCTTTAAATTTTGATATCATATCTTTATATTTTTGATATTCGATTAATCTATTAATTAAATTTTCTTTTGAGACAACTTCTTCATCTTCTTCATTATTTTCTTCTTGGATAGGAAGTAATGATTTAGATTTTATTTCCATAAGTTCGGCTGCCATGACAATATAAGAAGCTGCTACATTTATATTTAATTCTTCCATTTTATTTAGATAATCTAAATATTGTTTGGTTATCTCATTAATTTCAATATCTTGAATATTAATATTAGATTGTTTTATCAAATGAAGGAGCAAATCAAGCGGGCCCTCAAATTCATCTATTTTTACACTATAATCCATAATTAACACCTATATCAATTATAATAAATTTAATTGTTTTAGTAAAGGAGAACAAATGATAAAATTTGAATTTTCTAGTGGTAATTAATATAATTTATATTTAGATTTTTAAAATTTTGTTCTAGTTATGTTTAAAATAGTGTATAAACATTTATCTTGTTTTACTTCCTTCACTATTATTATTCGTATAAACATTGACATTTTTCTTTTTTTTAGTTAAATTTTACAATTAAAATTTTTAATGTGTAAAGTATAACATGGTAAATTTTGTATTTTTTAATTATATATATTATATTTTTATATTTAATTATCTGGATGATATTTTCCTTTTTATTTTTAAAAATAATATTATTTAACAAACTGTTTTAAATGAAATTATTAAATTTTATGTATTAATAAAGATAAAGCGACTATCTAGCATAAATTTTAAGTATGCTTTGATAATCGTTTTATAGGCTTTATTTTTGGCAATTTGGACAGTAGTATGTTCCTCTGGTATTTACTACGATTTTTTTAATTGGTTTATGGCAATTTGGACATGGAAGATTAGTTTTGCCGTGAACTAACAATTCTTGTTGAAATCTTCCTGTTATTCCATCTACAGCGGTATAAGTGTGAATGGTTGTGCCACCAAGTGAGATAGCTTTTTCTAATACTTCTTGAGTATATTTAATTATATCTTCAAGATTTTTCGTTGTAAGGTTTGCACCACTCTCTTCTGGATTTATTTTTGATAAAAATAAGATTTCATCGGCATAAATGTTTCCAATACCACTGATAATAGTTTGATCTAGTAAGAGCGTTTTAATAGCTTTTTTCTTATTTAATTTTTGTTTAAGATAATCAGTAGTTAGTGCTTTGTCCCAAGGTTCTAGTCCAAGTTTGGAAATTGGGGTTTTATCTAATTCATCTTTTTTTACTAGATGCATTTTCCCAAATTTTCTAGTATCATTATATCTTAATTCTTGGTTATTATCTAGTGAAAAGATAACATGATCATGTTTTGATACTTCATCAAATGGAGATTTTATAAAGTATTTTCCTTCCATTCTGAGATGAGAGATAAGATTATAGTCATCTAATTCAAAAATAATAAATTTTCCACGTCTTTTAATATCTTTAATTGTCTGATTTGTAATGCGTTCTATAAATTTTTCAGTTTCCGGATAAGCAATGATACCTTTGTATAATACCTGGCATCCAATAATTTTTCTTCCTTTTACTTTTTTTATTAGACCATTTTTAACGGTTTCTACTTCTGGTAATTCTGGCATATAATCACTTCTTTCTTTTAATTTGTCATGTCTTTATTTAGCGTCATACCAATTGTTTCCAAATTCAATATCGACTTCAAGAGGGACATTTAGTTTTATGGTATTTTCCATGATATCCTTGACAGTTTTTTGAACGATATCTTTTTCATCATTTAAAACATTGAATATGAGTTCATCATGAACTTGAAGGAGCATAGTGCTTTTTAGATTTAGTTTGGTAAACTCGTCGTCAATTTCAACCATGGCTTTTTTTAAGATATCAGCACTACTACCTTGAATTGGGGTATTTAACGCCATACGTTCACCCATGCTTCTTTGCATATAGTTGGTGCTTGTTAACTCTTCAATAGTTCTTGTTCGATTCATGATGGTTTTTACAAAACCGTTTTTATGAGCTTCTTCAATTTCTTTATTCATATAATCTTTAATTCCCGGATAAGTTTTGAAATAGGTTTCTATAAATTGTTTGGCTTCTTTTGGAGAGATGCCTAAATCTTCCGCTAAACCATATGGGCTTATTCCATAGAGAATGCCAAAGTTAACAGCTTTTGCTTGACGACGCATATCTTTAGTAACTGCATAATCTGGGACTTTAAAGATATCCATGGCCGTTTTAGTGTGGATGTCTAAGTGATTGTTGAAGGCGTCAAGAAGTTCTTTAACATTTGATAAATGAGCAAAGATTCTTAATTCAATTTGGGAATAGTCGGATGACATGATGAGAGAATCTTTTTCTGGAATAAAGGCTTTTCTAATTAGACGACCAAATTCATTTCTGATGGGAATATTTTGAAGATTTGGTTCAATTGATGATAATCTTCCTGTTCTAGTTAAGGCTTGGGTGTAGATGGTGTGAATTTTTCCATCCTCAGATACAGTAGCGAGGATTCCCTCAAGATAAGTTGTATATAATTTATTTAGTAGACGATACTCAAGAATTAATCTTACAATTGGATATTCAATTAATTTTCCTAAAACGTTAGCATCTGTGACATAGCCTGTTTTATTTTTTTTGGCATGTGGTAATTTTAATTCTTCAAAAAGAACTTCTCCTAATTGTTTTGGTGATGAGATGTTAAATTCATGTCCGGCATAGTTATAAATATCTTTGCTAATTAGTTCAATCTTTATTTTAATTTCTTCTTTCATTTCTTCAAGAATAGAAGTATCGACTGAGATGCCATTTAGTTCCATTTTAGCAAGAACTATTGATAGTGGCAGTTCAATATTTTCAAATAGTGATAACTGATCATTTTTGATTAAATCATCTTTTAGTGTAGTGTATGTTTCATGAATAAATTTAGCTTTATTTAAACTTCTTTGCCTAATTTCTTCTTCGCTAAGAATTTCCTTTTTATCAGTTATGTGAAGGTTATAATTAAGTGTATTAGCTAGGTAGGCAATATCATCTTTGACGGTATAGTTTAATAAGTATGCTGCTAACATCGTATCAAAAGTACAATTTGGAATATATAGTTTTTTTCTTTTAAAGATGGAATATAATTTTTTGTAATTATAGGTATAGATATTTATTCCTTTTAAGAAGTCAGTATTTGTTAAATCTTCACCTTTGATATAAATTGCTAAGTTATCATTGTAGATACTTAGTCCAATGATGTTAGCATGATGATAGTTTTCATTATCTAAGTCAAGATTTATAGAAACATCAGTTGTTAATTTTATTTCAGATACATCTTTGATTTGTTGATAATTTAATTTTTCACTATTATCTTTTTGAGGAGATTTTTTCAAAAATGAATGGAAATCTAAATCATGAAAAAGATTTATTAGTTCTTCAGTTTCTTCTTTTTGATATTTAATATTTTCTAAATTAGTATCAATAGGAACTTCACGATAGATAGTGGCAATATCGTACGACATATAGGCATTATCTTTATCACTTACTAATTTATCATGGTTAGCTCCTTTTATATTGTCGATATTCTCATAGACACCATCTAATGATTTATATTGTTGGAGTAATTTGATAGCTGTCTTTTCACCGATTCCTTTTACTCCAGGAATGTTATCGGATTGATCTCCCATTAATGATTTGAGATCAATCATTTTTATTGGTTCTAATCCATAGGTATTAAAGAAAACCTCTTTGTTCATACGAATATAATCTTTTTGTTTTAACAATTTTACATCGACATCTTCAGAAATTAATTGTAATAAATCTTTATCACTACTGATGATTGTTCCTATAAATTCTGGCTCTTCATCGATTTTTTTGGCAAAGGTTCCAATAATATCATCTGCTTCGTAGCCATCTATTTCAAAATATTTGATTCCCATGGCAGTAAGAATTTTTTTAGCAACTGGAAATTGTTTTTTTAAGTCATCTGGAGTTTCATCTCTTTTTCCTTTATAATAATCATATTTTTCGTGACGAAAGGTTTTTCCAATATCAAAAGCAACCATAATATATTCTGGTTTTTCTTCGTTGATGATTTTGTTCATCATGTTGACAAAGCCATATAGAGCATTCGTAGGAAAACCATCTTTGGTTGTCATCATGCTTCCAGAGTAAAGAGTTGCATAAAAACTTCGAAACATTAAATTGTTACCATCTACTAAAATTACTTTCTTCATATATATCACATCCTTATATATATAATAACACATAATTTCTTTAAAAAGAAAAAAACTTAGCGCTATGCTAAGCATTTTATTTTATAATGTATGGATTATCTAGTGAACCATCGCCACCTACTAAAAGCATTCTTGATTTTAGATAAGCAACTGGTCTCATTAATAAACTATCTTTTGTATTTGATAAATTAATAGTGTCACTTACTGAATAAACTTGCTTATTAATGACTGGTTCCTGAGTTGTTTCTAGATTATCATTATCAGTATTTGTTATTGATTCAACTACTTTAGCTGTCATTGTCCAGTATGTACCATCATTATTATTGAGCCAGTTATTTTTTAAGCAATTTTCATCATAAGTGGAAATAATTTGATTACTACAAGATGATGAATATAAATAATCTGTTAAATTGATAATATGAAATTTTGATTTATGTGATGTTTCTAAATAATTAATATTATCAATATTTGATGATAAATCAGTTAATGATGTTTGTTTGTAGGTTATTTCTTCTAAGTATTCATAGTTATTTACTTTATATTCATCAGATAAGTATTTATAAATATTAGATTCATTCCATAAATTTGAATCGTTATCACTGTATGTGAAACTGTCAATGGAATCATTTTTGATAATCTTGGTAAGATATTTATTTTCTTTTTGATCGTAAGTTAAACCAATGATACGCCATAATTCACAAGTATTTAAATCTTGACTGTTTTGGCAATTATAATAGATAAAGTTATTAGGATTGTCGCCATAGTATAGATAATTGTCTTGATTATCAATAGTTATCTTCTTAATTCCAGATGTTCCTTTTAGATAACCTATTAGTTTGTCATAATTAGTTAGTTTATAGATATCTTTGTCTTGATTGGTTATTTCATCTTTGATAGTTTCTTTAGTAATTGTGTTAATTTGATATAAAAACTTGCATTGTTTTTCATTATTTAGACAGGTATAATATTTTTTTTCTTCAGTACTTTGATATTTTTCAAGTTCAGATAAATCAATACTTTGTTCATTTGTTAAAGTAAATGATTCAAATTGATAAGTATAGTTGTCTGATATATATATTTTATCAGAATCTAAAGTAATTGGGGTTTTGATATTTTGGTATCTTAAATATCCTGCTTCATGATTTTTTGATGTAGGACTATTCATGATAGCTTTAGTTAATTCTTGATAGTCACTGATGGTTTCTGTGATAATTGATAAGTTATCTTTAATATTAAGTGAGCAAGTGCCTTCATTTTTTGTACTAGATAGACCAATGTTTACTTTGACATCACGATCATTATCGTTGGTAATAATAATACTTACTCTAGTACTCCCAACACCAGCAATAACACCAGATGATAATTCATTAGCGGAATTAATCTGATATAATTTTACAAGAGAAGAATCAATATTGTCATCAACGACTTGATACCAAACGCGGTAGCAAATTTCATATTCGTGTGCATTGTAAATATCAATATCAGTGGTTACATACGAATTTTTACCAACAGTTATTTGTTTATATTCATAGATATCTTCAGATATCGTTAAGGAGTTTGGCGTATACATGCTGACAATATTTGAAGTTTCTCCTTCAAAGGTAAAGATAGCATATGTAGAGTATACGGATAAGGCAATAATACCTACGATGATAATTAATAATAGATATATTTGTTTAGTAGGTAATTTCTCCACTTTAATCATCCCCTTTTAATATTTTATTTGAGTTGCATAAACGGTTATGCTTCCAGTTATAGTATTTCCCATTTCAAAATTTTGATTATAATTAGTATTATCTAACCAAATAATTAAGGTATATTTAGCCATATCGTTGCTAGCTAAATACATATTGTTAGCAATGGTTACTTTGCCACTTTGAGGAACATATCCGGATGTCATTTCATAACCTTTTTCATTATATACGATGTACTTTAGAGCATCACCAGCAAATTCATTTTTAGTAATATTTAAGTCTATTTGAATATTTTGATCTAAAGTCCCAGAACTTTTGACAGTAAAATTGTTACGATAAACATCTTTATATGTGTTATAATTTACATTTTTTAATGGGTATAAAGTAGGATTTTGAATATATACGCCGTCAATATAATTTATTTCTAGGGTTCCAGTATAGAGAACAGTTCCTTCTTCTTTTTGACTGGCTACAAGTGAAAAATATGCCAAGGTTGCACCAATTATCATGGTTATTAGTGTTAAAATAAGAACAATCATGTAAAACATTTTTTTCTTTTCTTGACTACTCTCCATCATACATTATCACCTATTATAATAATACATCATACAAGAAAAAAAAGCAAGTTTTAGTTTGCTTTTTTATTATTTAATATTAACCGTTGATTGTTCCAGTTATTTGTCCACTTTCAGTACCACTGTCGACAATCTTAACAACAATAGTTCCTTGATATTCTTTTCCTTGGTCGGCATTTTGATCAAGTCCTGTCTCATTCAAGAAAATTACTAAATCATATTCTTGCGTAGTATCAGCGGTAATACTTTTTGTTTTGATACCCTCATTATTGTATCCAAAGATAGAATTTGAGTTATTTCCATAATCTTTTACTCCAGAGTTAAGAGTATAGCAGTGCTTATTAACATCCTCATCACCATTATTACATGAGTTTAACGATAAATATTTAGCTGAATTGCTATCATCTAGTACCTGCCATCTTAAATTATCATCAGCATATTCACCACTAACATCATAAATTGCATAACTAAGACCAGTTGTAAAACTATTAAATTCATTATTTAAGGTTGCTGTCATTTGGCGATCACTATCACTACTGACACTAAAACGATAAATGCTACATACTTGTCTATCATTATCATCTTTACAGATATTTGATCCTAATGCTCCTTCTGAACCAAAGTCGACTTTAGCTCTTTCATATGCTTTTTGAACGACTTCAAATGATGATGGAATTAATTTATCAGCTTGGGCAGTTACTTTTTGACCATCATTATAAGTAATGCTTACTGTATCGGCTTTGGCATTAACAGCTCCATTGTTACTACTTGCAGATATTGAGAAATATGCCAAGGTTGCTCCGACTAAAGCAACGATTAATGTCGCTATGGCTACGACTCCATAAAATATATCTCTACTTTTATTATCACTCACTATATATCACTCCTCTATTTTCTATTTATGTTTTTATTATATCGTTTTATTTGATAAATTGCAAGTTATTTAATTAATTTTATTATTTTTTTTGTTACTTATGGACGAGATATTTAAAATTTGTTATAATTAGTTTGGTGATAAGAATGGAATGTGTTTTTTGTAAAATTGTAAATGGTGAAATACCTTGTAAAAAAATTTATGAAGATGATAACGTTTTAGTATTTTTGGATATTAATCCATATTCTTTAGGCCATACTTTGATTATTCCTAAGAAGCATGTTTTGGATTTTGAAACAATTGATGAAGAGTTACTTATGAATATTTTGAAAGTCGCCAAAAATATTAGTAAATTAGTTTGTGATAAATTAGGTGCTGATGGTTATAAACTTATTCAAAATAATGGTTTAGCACAAGAAGTTAAACATTTTCATTTACATATTATACCGGTATATAATGATGAAAAGAAAATGTCAATTGATGAGGTATACAAAAAGATTACTGAATAATAGTAATCTTTTTTAAAAGTCAAATTGCATCTTTTAATATATGTCATATAGCTATATATTTATCTTATATATAAATATAGACAATATTTTTAGTAGCTACTAATATTTAGAATATAGAGTATGTGTTAGCAATTTATTTTTTGATTATTAAAACATGAAACATGATCCTAGTATGATTGCTAATAGAATATAAATTACTAAGACAATTAAATTACCACTACCACATCTTGAAACAGTCGTGGTATGGCAAGTATTACTACATGTTGACATATTTTACCTCCTTTTGATTTATATTATATCCATGCTCCTAGTATGATTATTAATAAAATAAATAGAACTAAAACAATAGCAGCTGATGATGAAGAACAACAATTTCCCATATTACACAATCCTCCTTTTTTTATCTTTTCACAAATATTTTATGGTAATATTTTTAAAGTGTGAGTGTTTAAATTTATTTTATGAATAAATAATATTAATTGTGGACTTTCATCCCATATTTTAATATAAGTATTGAATTTTAAGTTATTTTTTGCTATGATATTAAATGTATTTGAAAGGAGAATGTTGATAATGGCAAAAGATGCTAAAAAGACACAAAAAAAAGATACTAATAAGAAGAATGCAAAAGAAGTAAAGAAAAATGTGAAAGAAGTTAATGAAAAAGAAAATAATACCGTTAAAGAAAGTGTAAAGGAAGATAAAGTTGTTAAATCTGAAAAGATTGTTAATGAAAAAAATAATAATAAAAGCAAGGTAAAAAGAGAAAATAAGAATAGTGAAGCTTTAGTAACTACTTTAAATAAGATTGATGATAATAGAAAAGGAATTATTTTATTTGTTATTGGATTTCTTATTGCTACATTATTATTTAGATGTATATTTTGGCCTGATAGAATTGCAACTTTAAAGGATGGTACACAACCAATTGTTAATTTTTCTGATAAAGTAATTACAGCTGATGATTTATATGAAGAAATGAAAGAATATTATTCAGTTAAGGTGCTACTTAATACAGTAGATGATATGATATTAAACGAAAAATATCCAGAAGATGATGAAATGAAAGATGAAGTTCAATCAACTGCTGACTATTATTATTCAGTTTACGAACAAAATTATGGATATACAAAAGAAAAATTCTTAAGTGAATATGGTTTCACTAGTGAGGATGACTTTTTAGATAGTTTAACATTGGATTATCGTAGAAATAAGTATTATGAAGATTATGCATTAAGTTTAGTAACTGATAAAGAAGTTAGTAAATATTATGAAGATGAAGTATTTGGTGATGTTGATTCTAAGCATATTTTAGTAAGTGTTAAGAGTGATAGTGATGAAGATGGACTTACTGATGATGAAGCTAAAAAATTAGCTGAAGAAATTATTGATAAGTTAAATAATGGTACTTCATGGGATGATGTTATTAAGGAATATGAAGACAAAATTACACATGAAGAACTTGGTTATCAAGCATTTAGTGCATCACTAGAGAGTGCTTATTTAAAAGAATGTAAAAATTTGGAAGTTGGCTCTTATAGCAAAGAACCTGTTTTAACTTCTTATGGATATCATATTGTTTACAAGATTGCACAAAAAGATAAACCTGAACTTAATGATGTTGAAGATACTATTAAAGAATTATTAGCTGATGAGAAGAAAAATAATGATACTAATTTATATTATAAGGCTTTAATCAATATGAGAGAAGAAGCTAATATAGAATTTGTTGATACTAAACTTAGAGATGAATATGAAAAATATATTAGTGCTTATAAATAATTAGATTTATAAATAATTAGATTTATAAATCTTTAAACAAGTAAAAATCTTTCCAAAATTGAATTAGTGGAAAGATTTTTTTTGTGAGTAAATAGAAGAAGTTTATTAGAATATATAGTTAAATATGTTATTATGTATATAACAAAAAAAGGAAACTATTAAAGTTCCTTATATCATGGAAAGATACCATTTACACAGAATTACTTACACACCAAGAAATCATGGATAGACATCCTTTACACAAATTTCTTGTACACTCACATTATAGCTCCTATCTTTTTAATTCTAGATTTATTCTTTTAAGACATTCATACATTTTATTTTTATCTTCTTTTGATAAGTCAAGAAGTTTATTATATAGTTTATTTAAATCTGATTCTTCTTCATTATAAATATCATAATAGATATATTTTAGAATATATTCATCTTTCTCTTTATCAATACTGTTTAAGTAGGATTCAATGTAATTACTTTTTTCTTTTGATAATCTACTTATATTTGGATTTTTAATAATTTTATCTATTTTATATTTTATATTTATTAATTTAAGAAGATCTTTGTCTTCAATAATTTCATCTGATTCTTCAAATATTAAACTACTCTTTTTAATTACTTTACCTAGATTATCTAGAAGTAAGCCCATTACTTCAATTCCATTTGTAATTAAAAACATTTTATTTTGTTTTGGTAAACTTTGTTTATCGATAGTAGTATAATTATTTTTTATATTTAAATAATCTTTGGTACTTATTTTATATATGGGAATTCTTTTAATATTAATTATTTTGTCTGTTGATTTCCATTCATAAAATTCATAATAATTTTCGTGAAAATTTAAAACAATATCATAGATATAATCCATATTTTTTGTCTCCTTTAATATAAATAGATAAATTTAGAATTATAAAACCAATTATTGTAAAATAG
This sequence comes from uncultured Mycoplasmatota bacterium, assembly GCA_946007485.1. Lineage (GTDB taxonomy): Bacteria > Bacillota_I > Bacilli_A > RF39 > UBA660 > RUG705. The sequence goes on along the minus strand of CAMGAM010000003.1, from coordinate 1,464 downwards.
CACTCTACTCTTCTGACTATAAAATTAACATAATATGAAAAATTATACCCGATATTCAACAAGTTAAGATATAAAATAATATAGACAAAACCTAAGGTCATTAGGCCAAAGCCGAATAAAAAGAAAAAAATACGAGTCATTTCTTCACCTATAATAGTGTATTCGAATGACTCATATTTTATTATTCTAAATAGTTATTGTCTAATTTTACATCATTAATTGACTCAAATTTTTTAGTTATTTTATCAGAGGTAATATTTAGAGCATCAACATCTTTACTAACGGTATCAATACTTCTTGATAATTTATCCCAACGTTCTTTATATCTTTGGAATTCAACTCCTAATTTAATTAGTTCTTCATGAACTACTTTAGCATATTTATCACGTTCCATATTTTTTAATAAAACTTGAATGGTCGTTAATGATGATATTAGAGTTGTTGGTGAAGTTATCCAGACATTTTTCTTGTAGGCATATTCAACTAAATCGTTGTGATAAGCATTTATTTCAGCAAATATAGCTTCGGCTGGGAGAAACATGATGGCTTGATTAGAAGTAACACCAGGGATAATATATTTGCTGCTGATGGCATCAATATGTTTTTTTACATCGACTTTAAATTGCTTTTCATACATTTGTCTTTCGGTAACACTAATGTTTTTATCTACCATTAGGCGGTAATTCTCTAGCGGAAATTTTGAATCAATAGCAACAGTTCCCAGTGGTTCTGGGGTAAAAATAACAGCATCAGCAATAGTAGTATTTGGTAATGTATATTGAAGACGATAAATTTTTTCATTATTTTCACCAAAAACGCTTGATAAAATATGTTTTAAGTTTACTTCTCCAAAAATTCCTCGACTCTTTTTATCTGTTAAAATGCTTTGAAGAGAGATAATATCTCCAGATAAACTATCAATCTTTTTTTGAGCTTCATCAATTTTAGATAATCTTTCCAAGACATTTGTGAAAGTTTTATTAGTTTTACTGAAGTTTTCATCTAATCTTTCATTAACTTTATCATTAATCATAGTTAATCTTTTTTCGACTTTATCTTCCAAACGATCAAAATCTTCGGTCATACTTTTAGATAATTCTGTTCTAAAAGAAGATAATTCTTTAATTGTGGTTGTTTCAACATTCCCTAATTTTTCAATAAGATTGGTATTTCCTCTAGATAGTAAAATTATTAATAAAATTATAATGATTACTAGTAATCCAATTATTATATATTCCATTTATTATCACCTATTAATATTATACATTAAATAAAATTATTTTTAAAGTCTAAATATCCTTCTTTAATATAAAATGTGTGGTATCCGAATAAATTTAAGCGATTACTAATTTCCATACTTTGTTTTCCATAATCACAATATAAATAATATGTGTCTGTTTTGTTTAGATAAATAGAATAATTAGATAATAGGCTATAATATGGTATATTTACAGCATTATTTAT
>CAMGAM010000002.1 GCA_946007485.1 uncultured Mycoplasmatota bacterium | reverse complement strand
TTGCTGATGATGTAATGTATAAAATTAAAATTAATAAAAAATCCAAAATCTAAAATATGATTTTTAATAGATGGAATTATGTTTTATTTTTTGTTTCTAAAAAAGATAGAAAGATAAATTACAATTTATTAGTGAGATTGGTTTGAAATATAACTAGTCTTTTTATTTTGAAAGAAAGAATAATAACAAATGTCACAGCGTGATGATTTTGTCCATCAGGGTGTGATGAAAATGTCCATCTAGGGGTGATGATTTTGTCACACATAATATAATAATATAATATAAAGAATTAATATAACAAGAGTATAAATAATAATTTAAATTAGTATAAATATTTATATTAAAAAACTATTAAGTTGGTACTTTACTTGTTTTAAAAATATTTTTATATAGCTGTGTTCCATCTGTACTTCTTATATTTGATAAATTAATAGTAATTACTCCGAGTTCTAATTTGTTACTTTTAAATTTATCATTATCTTTTATAGGTATTATTCTTATTATTTTTTCTATATCATTTTTAGGTGTAAATGATAAATTAGTAAAGTCTTTATTTGGTTTAACTTCATAATAATTAACATCATACATTTCTTTTAATTTATTAACATAATTTTCTATTTCAATTCTAGTTCTAAAACCATTATGTGCTACAGGTATAGGAAATTTATCCTCATCCATAAACATAAATAAATCAAGCGGAGTGTCATAATTATTATGATAATCAATTAAATCATAATAAAATGAGTTTCTTAAATTTAATTTTTTAATTTCTATTTTTGTACCTAACTTTTCTATTTCTATGTCATCAATATATTTAGAAATCAGTTTTTGTTTATTTGTTTTATCTAAATAATTCCAACGAGCAAACAAATTAATTATATTTTCAGGGTGAAGATAATCTTCTATTTCTTGTTTATCTTTAATAAGTAATAAATCATCAACAGTAAAGTTTAAATTTTCATATTGTTTACTATCTTGCTGTTGCTTTTCTAATGTTTGTTTTTTATATTCTATTTGTTTTAACTCATTATCAAACTCATCAAGTTTAACTATACCTTTAATGTATGCTGTTTTAATCCTATCTTTTTCCTTATCTAGTTCTTTTAATTCCTTTTTATAATCTATTTTATTATAATCAAGTTTTGACTTTATAAAAGGCGTATAATAGTCGTTAAATAGGTCATCTATATAAACAAGTGCTAATAGTTCTAATAATATTAAATCTTCAATAGAATCTTCTTTTAAATTAATTTTGCAATGATTACATTTATAGTAGTAATACTTCTTATTAAGTTTCTTTTTAACACTAGCTTTACCACCAAAATAATTACCACATTTAGAACATTTTAATTTGTTAGTAAAAAGATATGTTGAAGTCCTTTCATAGTGTCTTGCATTTCTTAATTTTTGATATTGGCAAGATTCCCATTTTTCTTTATTAACTAAAGGTTCAACTACATTTTCATAATATGTTGGATGTTTAGTTCTTTTACCATGGATATAATCTCCTTTATATATTTCATTTGATAGTATTTTTTGTATTGTTGAATCTCTCCAAGTTTTACCTAAAACATTTTCTTTATTATAGATGTTTGCTATTTTTTGATGGCTTTTACCTTCTAAATATAAATCAAATACTCTTACTACAATATCTTTTGTAAGTGGATTGGGAACTAACTTTTTGTTTTCTCTTTTATATCCTAGTGTAGTTCTACTTGGTAAATGTCCTTGTTTAATAGCACCTGCTAATCCGACTTTAGTTCTTTCAGAACATTTTTCTATTTCATTTTGACTTACACTAGTCATAATTCTCATAACCATTCTACCATTTGAAGTAGTAGTGTTAGATTCATCAGCTAGACAATCAATGTCACAATCTAAATCATTAACTATTTTCATTAATTTTTCAATATCATAAACACTTCTAGTAAGTCTATCAAGTTTAAATGCTACAATTACATTAATATTCTTGTTTCTTATATCCTCAAGCATTTCTTGATATGCTGGTCGTTTATCACTTTTAGCACTGATTCCAGCATCTTTATAAACTTTAAATATTTCATATCGTTTAAACTTACAAAACTCTCTTAATCTTTCCTCTTGCTCTCCTAATGAAAATCCTTCACGGGCTTGATCTTCTGTACTGACCCTAATGTAAATACCTGCTATTTTTTTATTTTCATTCATATTTTTAAATATCTCCTTTCATATGTTTGGCATTTCAAACGTAAAAAGTAAAGTATAAAATTTAAAATTTTTAAGATACTTTTCATATGTTTGGCACTTTAAACTTGAAAAGTGTAGTCTAATACTTAAAAAAAGATATTTAATGACTATTTATATAATCTTCTAAATCTTTAAATGATATTTTGCTTTTAAAGGTATTTACATAAACATCATCACATTCATCAAATATTAGGTATTTATTATTCTTAATAACGATGATATGTGGCATAACATAAGCAACATTTGTACCTGTTATATTTTTAATTGAACCATTATTTATGATAGGAGTAGTATTAGTAAATCTTCCAATTATCTCAATTTTTCTTTTTAATTTATCACTTATTTTTAATTCTTTTGTTTCTATATTTAACATAAAATCAACTCCTTTACATAACAAAAAAACTAACTATTTCTAGTTAGCATTTATTACTCTCAGAAGTTAATTTCCGAGTTTCCTATCAATCTGGAGCGGATGAGGAGAATCGAACTCCCGTGGTCAGCTTGGAAGGCTGAAGTTCTACCATTAAACTACATCCGCAAATCAAGTAGGCAATATAAATTATAGTAGATTATCATTCATTTGTCAACCATTTTTCTGAAAAAAAGCCTAAAAAATATCAAAAAACATCCAATTCCAAAAAAAACAACTACCTATCTCAATTGTCACTTACAAATATATATGATATAATGAATTAAAATATGATAGGTGAGTGATAATATGTACTATTCTAAAAACACTGAAGAAATAATAACTGAATTAAAGACTGATCAAGAAAAAGGATTAACTGAAGAAAATGCTAATGAATTGTTAAAAACTAATGGTAAAAACATTTTACCAACCAAAAAAAGAAAAAGTATTTTTAACATTATTTTTGAGGAATTGTCATCCCCTATAGAAATAATTTTAATAATTACTATCATAATTTCATTTTTAATTAAAGAAACAACTGATGCCTTAGTCATAACCTTTATCGTTTCTGTAGATATCATTATGGGAACATATCAAGAATATAAAGCCTTAAAATCAGCCGAAGCCTTATCTAAATTAATAAAAGTCAAATCAAAAGTAATAAGAAATGGCAAACCCAAAATAATTGATTCAGAAGATATCGTTCCTGGAGACATTCTGGTCCTAAGTAGTGGTGATAAAATTCCAGCCGATGCCAGAATTATCGAATGTACTAATCTTCAAGTAGATGAATCAACATTAACCGGAGAAAGTACTTCGCAAATTAAAAATTCCAATATTCTAAAAGATGATACTCCTTTAGCAGAAAGAACTAATATGTTATATGCCAGCACTAACATTATGACTGGAAGAGCCTTAGCGGTTGTCGTCGCTACCGGAGTTAATACCGAAATAGGAAAAATTGCCTTATCAGTATCCACTGCCCAAGATGAAAAATCACCACTTACTATCAGAATCGAAAAATTTTCTAAACAAATAAGTATGATTATCATTGTTATTTCTATTATCTCAGCCGTAATTTTATACTCTAAAGGATATGAGAATAAATCAATCTTTCTTACTGTCGTAGCCCTATCCGTATCTGCTATGCCAGAAGGTCTTCCATTAGCATTAACTATGGCGCTAACTATCGCATCTAATCGTATGGGAAAGAAAAATGTTATTGTCAAAAAGCTAAATTCGGTCGAATCACTTGGTAGCTGTACTGTCATTGCCACCGATAAAACTGGAACACTAACTGTAAATGAACAAACTGCTAAAATAATTGTCCTAAATGACGGCACAAAATTCGAAATTACTTGCACTGGATACACCGCTGATGGCCAAATTATCCCTATCGAAGAAAAAACACATTCTTCAATAAAAGATAAATCAAGTCCATCCTCTAATAATGACTCCGTAAAAGAAAAAGACAATTTAGAAAAAGTTCATCACTTAATTGAATTATGTTCTATCAACAATGAAGCAACTCTTAAAATAACTGATAAAGAAACCAAATACTATGGAGACTCAATCGATATTGCCTTTCTTGCCCTAAAAGAAAAAGCCCATATCGAAAAGACACTCAAACTAAAAAAAATAATTCCTTATGAATCAGATAAACAATATTCAGCCGCTTTTTATGAAAAAAATGGCAAATTATACTGTACCGTAAAAGGATCATTAGAAAAAGTAATGTCATTTTCTGAGAATGTTAAGTTATATGAAGAACAAAATACTACTCTTTCAAAATCGGGATATCGTGTCATTGCTGTATGTGATGGAGAAGTAAAAAGTACTAAAGAAGAAGATATTAAAAATCTTAAATTTCTAGGAATGGTCGGCTTTATTGACCCTGTAAGAGAAGAAGTAAAAGAATCAATTAACGAATGCCATCAAGCAGGAATAAAAGTAATTATGGTAACTGGAGATCATCCATTAACGGCATATGCTATTGGTAAAGAATTAAATCTAGTCAAAAATTATCATCAAGTAGCCACAGGAACAGACTTAGAAAAGGCATATAATAAAGGAGAAAAATATTTTGATAATTATCTTAAAGATAAGTTAATCTTCTCAAGAGTCACTCCTACAGATAAGTTAAATATAGTTAACTCTTTAAAAAGAACTGGTGAATTTGTTGCTGTCACTGGCGATGGAGTAAATGACGCTCCAGCTATAAAAAGTGCTAATATTGGCATTGCTATGGGAAGTGGAACCGATGTTGCTAAAGAAGCTGCTTCTATGATTATTATTGATGACAATTTTAAATCTATTTCTGAAGGCATCAAAGAGGGTAGAGTAGCTTATGCAAATATTAGAAAAATAGTTCTCTTCTTACTATCGTGTGGATTAGCAGAAGTATTATTCTGTCTGCTATCTATCATTTTTGGATATGAACTACCATTAATTGCTATTCAATTATTATGGATTAATGTTGTCACTGATGGCCTTCAAGACATGGCTTTATCATTTGAAAAATCTAATAAAAATGTCATGCAAGAAAAACCCCGTCCAACTAGAGAATCCATTTTTAATTTTCATATGATGAAAGAAGTTCTTATCTATGGTATATCTATTTCTTTAATTGTCTTTCTAACATGGAAGAATTTAATAGATCAAAAGACAAATCTTGTTTTAGCTAGAAGTATAATTATGATGCTTATGGTCTTTATTCAAAATATTCATGTTCTTAACTGCCGTAGTGAATCATTAAGTATCTTTAAAACTCCATTATCAACCAACCCTTTAATTACAAATGTTATTCTAGGTTCTATTCTTCTTCAGTTAATAGTAACAGAAATTTCTTTCTTCGCTAACAAATTAAGCATAATGACAATACCATTTAACAATATTATTAGTATTTTCTTATTTTCATTAATTATTATTGTAATCGGAGAAATATACAAAATAATTGCCAATCAAATTAATAACTATTTAAAAAAAACAAAATAATGTCGTCATAATAATGCCATAATAAGTCAATAAAAAATAAATTTTATCAAAATAAAAAATCCTTGATTAAGATATATCTTTAAATAAATCATATATCATCAAAGGATTTTTTTTAACTAAAAATATTATAAATATTTCTATCATTAAATTAATAATATAACTACAAATTAATTTTTAATCAAAGTCAAACTAACTTTTTTCTTATCAAGCTTAATTTCATCTACATAACAATCAACTATATCTCCAACGCTTAATACTTCACTTGGATGTTTAATATATTTATTTGTTATTTTAGAAATATGCACAAGTCCATCTTCATGTAATCCAATATCTATAAAAGCACCAAAATCAACAACATTTCTAACTGTTCCTTGTAGTCTCATTCCCACTTTTAAATCTTCTAATTCTAATATATCACTTTTAAGAATCGGCTGTGGCATCTCATCACGAGGATCTCTGTTAGGACTCTTTAAAGAGTTAACTACATCTTCTAAAGTATAAATATCAGTATTAAGCTTATCTTTATATTCTTCAAGCTTAATTTCATTTAATTTATTAACTAGCTCATTACTACCAACATCTTGAAGCGTCATTCCAAGTTCCTCCAAAAGTTTTAAAGCAATATTATAACTTTCTGGATGAATACCAGTTGAATCAAGAATATTATCTCCATCCGTAATTCTTAAAAATCCAATTGCTTGTTCATATACCTTTTCATTAAGTAATTTTTCAATTTCCTTACGATTATTAATTTTTCCTTTATCTTCACGATAATTAATAATTTTCTCAATATGTTTCTTAGTTATTCCTGAAACATATTTTAATAAAGATGGGGAAGCCGTATTAACATTGACTCCAACACTATTAACTGTTTTACTAACAACAAAATCTAAGTTATCAGCCAATTTCTTTTGTGACACATCATGTTGATATAATCCAACTCCAATTCCTTCAGGAGGTATTTTTACTAGTTCAGCAAGTGGATCTTGCAATCTTCTTCCAATACTTACAGCACTTCTTTTCTCAACTGCTAAATCAGGAAATTCTTCAATTGCTATTTTTGATGCACTATATATTGATGCTCCTGCTTCAGATACAATTACATATTTACACGATAAATTATATTTTTTAATCATTTCAGAAACAAACTTTTCACTTTCTCTTGAAGCTGTTCCATTTCCAATTGCAATAATTTCTACTTTATATTTATCAATCAAATTTTTAACTATTAATTCTGATTGTAGGGTAAGTTTATCTTGATTATTACTTTTAATAAATGGCTTAATAACAACTGAGTCTAAATACTTTCCAGTTTTATCAATAACCGCTAATTTACAACCATTTACATATCCTGGATCAAATGCTAATACAATTCTTTCTTTCATTGGTGGAGTAAGTAATAATGATTCTAAATTCTTAGCAAAATTATTAATTGCTGCATCTTCACCAATAACCGTTAAATCACTTCTAATTTCTCTCTCAATTGAAGGTTGTATCAATCTTTTATAACTATCTAGAATTGCATCACGAACGATATCGGTAACAATTGAATTTTCATTCTTAATAACCATCTTCTCTAAATAATTAATAACTCTCTCTTTTTCATATTCTATTGATACACTAAGCACATCTTCATTCTCACCACGATTTATTGCTAAAATACGATGCGGTTTAATATATTTAATTCTCTCACTATAATCATAATACATATCATATACTTTATTTTCATCTATTGCATTTTTCTTAATTTTACTATTAATAGTTCCATAGTTATATGTATTATCTCTAATTACTTTTCTATATTTAGCATTATCACTAATCCATTCAGCAATAATATATTTAGCTCCTTGAATTGCCTCATCAATAGTTTTAACATTTTCATTTACATATTTTTTAGCAATCTCATTAATCTCTCCCTTAATAGGAAAAGCCATAATTTCTTTAGCCAAAGGTTCTAAACCATTCTTAATAGCTTCCGTTGCTTTCGTTTTTTTCTTCTCCTTATAAGGCCTATACAAATCTTCTACTTCAACTAATTTAGTAGCTTTCATTATCTCATTTTTTAATTCATCAGTAAGAAGTCCTTTTTCATCAATTAATCTAATTACATCTTCTTTTCTTTTAGCCAAATTAACTTGATATTGATAAACATCATCAATCTGCTTAATTTGTTCTTCATCTAAAGCTCCTGTCGCTTCTTTTCTATATCTTGCGATAAAAGGTATTGTATTTCCTTCACTAAGTAAATTTAATACTGTTTCTACCTGTTTAATCCCTACATTTAATTCTTCTGCAATTTCTTTAATTATAAATTCATTCATCATCCTATCCTTCTTTCTATGCATAAATGATTATACCATAAAATAATGTAAACTAAAACCCAAAATCTTGAAAAATCAGCCAAGTACATATATAATATAAAGACACAAAGTAAATAAATATATATGTAAAGTAATTATAAAATAATTTATACTAATTAACATAATAAAATATTAATAGAAAGGAATCGATTAAATAGATTAATAATTCTATTAAATTGATAATTTATAAAAATGAATATACTAGATATTAAAAATCCCAGGTTTTTAAAGAAAATGAAAATTAAAGATTTAGAAATACTTTCTCAAGATATTAGAAATTTTATTATCGATCATGTCTCAAAAAATGGCGGACACTTATCATCCAATCTAGGTATCACAGACCTAACTATTGCTATTCATAAAGTATTTAATAGTCCTCGTGATAAGATTGTCTTTGATGTTTCTCATCAATGTTATACTCATAAAATTTTAACTGGTCGTGCTAGAGAATTTGATAAACTTAGAAAAATAGATGGCTTATCAGGATTCCAAAAGCGAAAAGAAAGCCAATATGATTCATATGAAGCTGGACATTCTTCCACCAGTATATCAGCTGCTCTTGGTATGGCTATTGCTAGAGATAAACAAAAGAAAAATTATCATGTTATTGCTATTATTGGTGATGGTTCTATGGGCAATGGTCTACCATATGAAGCAATCAACCATCTTGGAGATATTAAAACTAGATTAATTATTATTTTAAATGATAATGAAATGAGTATTTCTAAAAATGTTGGTGCTCTTCATAATAATCTTGACAAGATAAGAGCTAATTATAAATACCATGATATTAAAAATACTACTAAAAAAATTCTTAATCATATTCCATTAATAGGTAAAAAACTAACTATTGGTATTACTAATTTAAAATCATCTCTCAAGAAATTATATTTAAAAGATGGCTTTCTTTTTGAAGAATTAGGCTTAAAATATTATGGCCCAATTAATGGTCATGATTATCATGAAATGTTAACTTATTTAGAAATGGCCAAAAAAGAAACTGAACCCGTTATCATTCATGTTATAACTGAAAAAGGAAAAGGATATCCACCATGTGAAAATGATTTAATTGGTACTTGGCATGGAGTAGGACCATTCAACAAAGAAACCGGTAAGTTTATAATTAAAAATGATAATTTAATTACTTGGAGTGAAGTTATTAGTAATCATTTAATTGAATTAACTAAAAAACATAAAGAAATTATGGTTATAACTCCTGCTATGGCCGGTGGTAGTAAATTATTAAAATATAAAGAGTTATATCCAGATAATTTTATTGATGCCGGTATCGCCGAAGAACATGCACTATTATTAGCCAATGGCATGAGTCTTGAAGGATTAATTCCCTTTGTCTCAATTTATTCTACTTTCTTACAAAGAGGATATGATGAAGTCCTTCACGATATCACTCGTATGAATTCACCTGTCATTTTAGGTATTGATCGTTGTGGTATTGTCGGTGAAGATGGCGAAACCCATCAAGGAATTTATGACTTAACTTTTCTAATGCCACTTCCAAATCTCATAATATCCGCTCCTAAAGACAGTATTGAAGCCGGAAATCTATTATATACAGCCATCTTATCTAAAAGACCATTTGCAATTAGATACTCTAAAGACCGATTAGAATATCAAAAAGATAATTATCAAATTATTCCTATTGGTTCTTGGGAAACTATTACCGAAGGTAAAGATGCCGTTTTGATTACATATGGTCAATTTATAAGTAATGCCAAAATAATTAAAGAACAACTAAAAGATGATATCGATTTATCAATCATAAATGCTAGATATTTAAAACCTATCGATGAAAAATTATTTCTTGAACTACTAAATAATTATAAATATATCTTTATATATGAAGAACAAACTTATATCAATTCCCTAGGTTCATATTTAGTAAATTATGCCAATGAACACTCCTATCATGGAAATATATTAATCTTTGCCATTCCTGATAAATATATTGAACAAGGTAAAAAAGAAGAAGTCTTAAAAAGATTACAACTAGACCCAGAATCGATTGCTAAAAAAATAAAAGAAATATGGAATAGTCATAACTTATCTGCATAAGTAATAGAACTATTACCATATTTTTTTCTAATATCATCAAGTACCTTATCTAATTGTTTATTATCGTTCTTATCATCCTCTTGATTATTTCCAAATAGTGATAATTGTACTTTATATACTTCAGTCAAATTAGCAACTCCTACACAAAGAGCCCTAACTTTCTTATCACTACCAGTATTCCACAATTTATTAAATAATTTAATCGCATTTTCATATATCTCTTCATCACTACATATTAAATTATCTAAAGTAATCTGTTTACTAACCTTTGTAAAATCATCAAACTTAACCCATACTGAAACATTCGGAGCATACATCTTTTTCTCTCGTAGTTTTTCTCCAGTCATCATTGATAATTTTCTAATTTCTTTATATATTTCATCTATATTTGAATAATTATATGGAAGTACAAATGAATTAGAAATACTCTTAGGATTTCCATAATCACTCTCAACCTCTGAATTATCTATTCCATTGGCATATTCCCACATCATTTTTCCCATACTTTTAAAATGTCTCATTAAAAACTCTATCTCACAATTAGCAAGTTTCTCAATCGTATCAATTCCTAATTCATGTAATTTCTTACTACTAGCTCTCCCGATCATAAATAAATCAGCTACATCCAAAGGCCACATCTTCTCTTTAATTTCCCTAGTAAATAAAGTATGAACTTTATCAGGTTTTGAAAAATCACTTGCCATCTTTGCTAATAATTTATTATTTCCAATACCCACATTGACTGTAAATACAAAATTATTTTTAATTTCATCTTTAATCTTATATGCCCATTTACAAGGATCCTTTACCACATCTAGATTATCACTAAAATCAATAAAACATTCATCAATTGAATATCTCTCTATCTTCTTTGAATAATTACATAAATAAGTATACATAATATCAGAGTATTTTCGATATATCTTAAACTCTGGATGATACACTTCCAAATAAGGACATTTCCTTCTTGCTGAATACAGTGTCTCTCCAGTTATTACCCCACATTTTTTACATAAATTACTCTTAGCAAGCACAATTCCTTTTCTCTCAGATTCTTTTCCTCCAATTACGGCATATCGATTTCTTATATCTATTTTACTTCCATTGTGAAGCATATTAACGGCAGTCCAAGACAAAAAAGCATTATTACAATCAATATGTAAAATAATCCTCTCCATCATAACTACCACCCAATTAAATTATAACAAACATATGTAAACATTTCAATTATTACCCAGTAAATTACTAAAAAATAACAATATAAATTGAAGATTTTTCTATTTTATGATATACTTATACCGCAAGAGAGGACTGATTTTTATGATAAATAGATTAGATGCCATTGAAAAAAGATACAACGAAATATCTGAAGAATTATCAACTGATGAAGTAATTAAAGATATCAAAAAAATGACTGAACTATCAAAAGAACAACGAAGACTATCTAAAACTGTTGAAGTATATGATAAATATAAAAAGATATTATCTGATATTGAAACAGCTAAAGAAATGCTTAAAGAACCCGATATGGAAGAATTTGCTAAAGAAGAAATTAATTCTTTAACTAAAGAAAAAGAATCAATAGATAAAACTTTAGAAGTCCTATTATTACCACATGATCCAAATGATGAAAAGAATGTTATTGTTGAAATTCGTGGAGCCGCTGGTGGCGATGAAGCTAATATTTTTGCTGGCGACTTATTTGACATGTATACTCACTATATCAATAATTTTGGTTGGAAAATTGAAGTTTTAAATGAAGAACCAGGATCAGCAGGTGGTTATTCTCAAATAGAATTCATGATAAAAGGGGAGGGTGCTTATTCCAAATTAAAATATGAATCTGGCGCTCATCGTGTCCAAAGAGTTCCTGAAACTGAATCAGGTGGTAGAGTTCACACTTCAACGGCTACTGTTTTAGTAATGCCTGAAGCTGAAGAATTCGATTACGAATTAGATGAATCTGAAGTCAGAATTGACATTACAAGAAGTAGTGGCTGTGGTGGTCAAGGTGTTAACACTACTGACTCTGCTGTTAGACTTACCCATATTCCAACTGGTATTATTGTCTATTCACAAACAGAAAGAAGCCAAATAAAAAATAAAGAAAAAGCTTTTAAAATCTTAAAAACACGACTATATGATTTAAAATTAAGAGAGCAAGAAGCTGCCAATGCGGCTGAAAGAAAAAATAAAATTGGTACTGGTGACCGTTCAGAAAAAATTAGAACCTATAATTATCCACAAAACAGAGTAACTGATCACCGTATTGGATTTACTTCAATGAATTTAGACCGTATCATGAATGGTGATTTAGGAGTTATCATTGAAGCTTTAATTAACGAAAATCAACGTATAGAATTAGAAAATAGGGAAATCTAACATGAAAGACTTTCAAAAAGAATTAACCTACCTAGAAAAATATCTAAAAGAAACCGGCAATAATCAAGAAATTGACTATGATAAAGTACTCTGCGAATTAAAAGCAGGAAAACCTATTCAATACATAATTGGCAATGTCAATTTCTATGGAAATACTATTGAAGTTAATGAATCAGTCCTAATTCCCCGTTTTGAAACCGAGTTATTAGTAGAAAAAACTATCACCAAAATCAAAAAATATTTCCCCAATCAAAAAGTATCAATTATCGATTTAGGTACTGGTTCTGGATGCATTGCTATCTCTCTAAAAAAGAATTTAGATGCTACCGTTGATGCTCTTGATATTTCAAAAGATGCCCTCGAGTTAGCAAAAATCAATGCCCAAAAAAATAATACAGAAATAAACTTTATCAATGATGATATGACAACATATCAAGAAAAAAAATATGATATCATTATTTCAAATCCCCCATATATAAGATTTGATGAACCTATTATGGATATTGTTAAAAATAATGAACCACAGGTTGCTTTATATGCCAAAGAAGATGGATTATATTACTATCGTAAAATTCTAGAAAATATCACAAATATTACTAATGATAAATTCCTTATCTGTTTTGAAATTGGCTTAAATCAATCGACAACAATTGTTGATATTGCTAAAAAACATCTTGATAATGTATTCATTACTGTTGAAAAAGATTATTCAGATAAAGAAAGATTTATATTTATTACCAATATTAAGTAGCCAAAAACTACTTTTTATTTTTAAAAATATTGCTAAATAAAAAAGTTTATGATACCCTATAACTAGGGGGAAATTATGATAGAAACATACTATGTATTTGAATTATTTCAAATAACTAAAAAAATTGATAATGAATATAGTATTTTAATGGAATTATCTTCAAAAAATAGAGAAAATACTCAAGAATATAACTATCATTTAAATAATTTATATGATTATATTATTGAATCTATTGATTATTGTAGTCAATTTTCCATTGATACTTTACAAATCATGTTGACAAATTTTAACAAATATAATCAAAAATATCCAGAAGAATATTGTTATTACTATGGTAGTAATGTCATCTCTTATGTTATAGATAAGAAAGAAATCGATTTAAGAAAAGAACAAAAACCATCAGAATATAATGAAGAATTAAATGATGAAGAATCAGAAGAAGATGACGAAGAAACAATTGACACATATGAGCATGAAGATAGTGAAGAAATCCCTATCGAAAATAATTATTATTTGCTATATCCTGATAATCTAGATGATCAATATGATGAAGCCATGAATATAATTTATATTGCTGCTACGAGAAAAGTATTATTAAGTATTACCAATATTCAAACTACTACCAAAAGAGAATCAGAATATCGTAATCGACTTCTAAAGATTTATCATACTTATTCTAAATATGATTTTCTATCAAGCAATATCCCATTAGAATTGATGGCTATTAAAGCTCATTTTAATCCTTTCTTAATTTTTGTTAGTACTGATACAGATTTTTCTTCATTATATTATAACCAAGCTATTGATCTTATTAGAACTATGTATGAACAAGATATTAAGGATACTAATGAAAAAACTATCTGTGAAAATCTATTTAACACCCTTTGTCTAGAAGAAATTTTAAATTACTTAGACTTAGAAAAAATAATTAAATTAAGAAACTTTTGTTATGATTTAGAAACTAAATATCATTCTAATCACTATGGAAAATTATGCTTATTAAAAATAAATAATCATCTAAAATAAGAGAAATCTTATTTTTTTGTTTCAATTATTTAAAAAATAACCATTATAATCTTAGGTGATAAAATGAAACGAAAAATCTTTTTACTAATTTTAATCATTGTCTTACTATCAATATATAAATTAAATAATCAAGTATCCCTTATTCCTGATACTGCCATTAGATTAAGAGTTATTCCTAATAGTAATAACCCTGAAGATATCTATATTAAAGAAAAAGTTAAAGACTATTTAGAAAAAGACATCTATTCTTTAACTAAAGATACTACTTCCATTGAAGATGCCAGAAGTATTATTAATGAAAGCATTCCTACTATTGAAAATAATATCAACAATATTTTTTCATCATATGACTATAATCTTCCATATCAAGTAAACTATGGTAATAATTATTTTCCAGAAAAGACCTATCAAGGTATAACTTACGAAGAAGGTTATTATGAATCACTAGTAATATCTATCGGAGAATCTAAAGGTGATAATTTTTGGTGCGTTCTTTTTCCTAATTTTTGCTTAGTAGACACAGAGGAAGAACATACTTATAAATCATATTTTAAAGAGTTATTAAATAAAATATTCTAAAAATTAAAAAGAATAAATAATATTAAATAGGTGAATAATATTATGAATTCTTTTTTTACTATTCTTTTAATTGGTATTAGTCTAAGTATGGACGCTTTTTCTCTTTCATTAATTTATGGAATGAATAATCTAAATAACAAGCAAAAACTATCGCTTTCAATAATTGTCGGTATCTATCATTTTATTATGCCTTTAATTGGTCTTCAATTTGGATATTTAATCAATAAAATAGATGTTATAAGTATTGATATAATTGCTTCAATCATTCTTATATATATAGGTATTGATTTAATCATATCTAATTATAGTAAAAAAGAAGAAAAACTAACTATCAGCATGCTTGGTTTTCTAATGTTTGGATTATCTGTAAGTATTGATAGCCTTTCCGTAGGTATAGGACTAAAAGCTATTACTGATAGCTACTATCTATCATCAATTGTTTTCTCGCTTACTAGTGGATTATTTACCTATCTAGGTCTTATCTTAGGAAATATTATTGGTAAAAAAATAGGAACATACTCCAAAACTATTGGTGGAATTATTCTAATAATTATTGCTATTATCATCTTTGTCAAATAAAAATGTTGACAAATACTCATATTATTGATATAATTACAAACGTACTGGCGGATTTGGTGAAGTGGTTAACACATTGGATTGTGGTTCCAACATGCGTGGGTTCGATTCCCACAATCCGTCCCAGATTGATAAAAAGTCGAACTGTTCGACACTATATATAAAGAAATCGATTCGTAATTGAGTCGATTTTTTGTATGGAACGGAAGGAATAGTTTAAAAATAAAAAAGAAAATATCCACAAGAAGTTAAAAATAATTTCAAATACCTTATAGACAACATACCATTAAATTGTTACAATAAAAACAAAAGGAGGAAAATATGGAGCAAATTCAAAAAATAAAAAATAGGTTAGGTTCAATCTATATAGCAATACTAGCATTTACTGCATTGAAAATAATTGTTCAAGGATTAGAAATAACAGATATTGTTTTATTAGTAGCATATATTGGATTATTTATCTCATTACAAACTAAACTATTAAATATCAAAATTCAGTGTATATTGTCAATTGTAGCAGGTATATTATTAATAGTGATTTACTACCCAGAAGAAATAATGATATTATTATCAGCGTGGTTAATTGTATATAGTATTATTTCACTAAGCAAACTAAAAAAAAATACTGATATTTAGTAAGCAAATAATCTAATAAAATTTACATTTATATGAAAAAAAATATACAGTCAAAAATATCACTAATAATAATATAAACATAAGTCAAGAAAATATATAAACAAAAATTACTTATAAATTGTTTTGAAATATACAAAAAACATAATTAAGCAAAAAATGTCATTCAAGCAAAATTGTGTTTTTATTTTGACTTAATTATTTACTAAATTACTCAACACTTAAACTATATAATTTAAATATCCTCTCTGCATCATCTTTATTAATACCCATCAAAAATCAAATACATCACAAGCATCATTATTCATAACATCTTTATATACTTTTTTAAATAAATTTTTATCATTCCAAGTGTTAGTATAATATGAAATGATTTCAAATATATAATCATCATAATTATTATTATAAATATCAAAAAAGTAAATAACTATAATTATATTAATTCTATTCTAATAGCAAGTACTCTATATTTTTGTTGTTTTTCTTCTGAATAAAACTGTATCAATTCATTTATTAATTCAGATTTTGTCATTGACTTATCAGCTAATATTGATATATTAAAATCTTTAACCAATTCATCAAAATTATTATATCTAATAAGTTATACAACTCTTGTTTTGAAACTTTCATTCAATTCCGAAAATCTTTCAAATTCTATAATATCTCCTATTTTAATTATTTGTCTTTTTAAATCATTAAGTCTTATCTCAATACGCTTAGTACCTATAAACATAAAATCAAAATATTTAGATTGTAATTTCATCTTATGTATCATTTTCTTTTTCATCCCATCCAAATAATTATAATTTATTAATATAATTTATCATAATTATAACATATATTGATAAATTAAACAAAAACTCCATCACCATAAAAGGCAATGGATTAAACTAAGATAATTAACATTCTCAAATAACTATATCATCATATAATATGAGAATGTCAAAACATATAACTACTTCTTTAAATATTCAACAACCTCTAATAAATTCATTCCGTGAGATCCTTTAATCAATATCGTATCTCCGTTTATAATAACATCATCAATTTTATCTAATAATTCATCATTATTCTTAAAATAATATCTTAATGTATTACTATTATCAAGTTCATCATATGTATATCTAGCTAAATCACCAACACAAATAACCTCATCAATTTTATTATCTATACAAGCCTTAGCGACCTCTCTATGAATTTCTTCACCAAATTGTGATACCTCTAAAATATCAGCAAAAATAAATGCTTTTCTGCCATCTACCTTAGAAAGTAATGATAAAGAATTCTTAACTGAATCTAAACTAGCATTATATGTATCATCAATAATCGTATAATTATCTTTTTTTATTACTTCTAAACGATGTGGACTAAGCTTGAAATTATCTAATGCATATATAATTTGCTCTTTATCTATTCCAAGTTTAATTCCCACTGCATAAGCAAATAGTGCATTATACACAAAAGCCATACTTCCTATTGGTAATTTAACATACTCATCATCTATAAGAAAACTAGATTCAAAAGCCGACATAGAAATTTCTTTTGCCATATAATCACTTTTATTATCAATTCCAATTGTAATTAATTTATCATACTTAACTGTTCTAAGTAAATCATTATCATTATTAATTATTAAAAAGCCATCATTCATTCCATCAAGTATTTCTAACTTTGCCTTAAGAATATTTTCTCTACTTCCAAGGTTACCAATATGAGCTGTTCCTATATTAGTAATCACTGCTAAAGTGGGTTTAGCTATATTTGATAATACATGTAATTCGTTAAAATGATTCATTCCCATCTCAACAATCAAAGCCTCATGATTAGTTAATTCAAGAATTGTTAATGGCACTCCAATATGATTATTCATATTACCTTTAGTACACAACACTTTATACTTACTACTTACTACCTTATATATCATATCTTTAACAGAAGTTTTACCAACACTACCAGTAACTGCTACTACCGGTATATTATAAAGACTTCTCTTGTATTTAGCTAACTTTTGAATAGCTTCAATCGTATCATCGACTAAAATAATTGCTTCCTTTCTCATCCTTCTATCCAATGGCGTATCTCTATCTAAAATACAAGCAATCGCTCCCTTATCAAAAGCCTCTCTATAAAAAGAATTCCCATCAAAAGTATCACCCTTAATTCCTACATAGACATCTCCCTTAGATAACTTTCTCGTATCATTAGTAAAAGATTCACATATTATATTCTCATCTCCACATATTAATTCTCCATTACAAATATTTATAATATCTTTAACACTAATCATCGAACTCATCTCCTTAATATAATTATATTATAATAAAATCATCGAATCAATAAAAAAATATCTACCTTAACATTTAATCTCAGTCAACGTAAATATTTTATCAATCCTATAATATTAGTTTTTTAAATCACTAAAAATTATTTACACAATTTATAATTTAACTCTAGTATTACTAGTCATTACACAAAGCATATTTATCACAAAATCTAATTCAGAATTAGAAAGATATGAACAATATTGTGATATCTTCTTAATTTTATTAAGTTTAGCTTCTGCACCATCTTTTCCATCAATATTAACTCCAAGTAATGAATCGATACTGATATTAAAAGTTTCAGCTAATCTTGCCAATACTTCAGCCGTTGGTAAAGATTTATTTGTCTCTATTCTAGATAAATAATTTCTATTAATTTTTAGAATTTTTGCCATCTCATCTTGACTAACATTGTTATTATATCTAATGTTCTTAATTTTACTTCCTAAATCCATAGACTACCTCCATCTCCAAAACCATTATAATAAAATAGGCCATAATATTCCCTTCATTATAAAAATATTACCATAATTGGTAAGAATTTTACCAAAAATTACCAATATTTTTTAAAAATCTTCTACTTAAAAATATTGAAAATTCTTTTTATTTGTAATATACTTGTTATAAGTATATGAATAACCGTCTTTATTTAGTTATTTACTTTTCCATAAATTACCTAAAATAACTAAATATATGAAAACATTATAAATTAACAATAAAAGTAGAAAGAGGTTTATATGAGAAGTAGTAGATTATTAAAATATTTTGAAGAATATATTAAAAAAATAGATATGACTAATACTTGGGCAAAAGCAAAATATTTTCATTCATTAAAATCAATGGATTTAGCCAAAATAATAGCTACAGACATGAATATTTTTAATGAAGAAGAAATTGTTATTATTCAGTTAATTGCTCTATTTCATGATATTGGTAATTTTGAACAAAAGAACCACAATTATTTAGATAATCCAAATGAAGATAGTACTATGAAAAGCATAGAGATTTTATTTGATGAAGGTTTAATTAGAAAGATAACTGAGGATACAAAATATGATAATATTATTAAGTTAGCCATCTTCTGTCACAATAAAGATGGTCTTCCTAAAAACATCGATGAAAAAACCATCTGTATTTGTAATATTATGAAAGATGTTTATCGTTTAGAAGAAATTCGTATGGTTATCAATTATCCATATATAGATAATCGTATTGATACGTATCCAAGTGCCTTGGTATATAATGATTTTAAATTATTTAGACCATTAAATAATAAAATGTCTGATAATAATGCTGATAACATCTTAATTTGTTTGTCAAATCTTTTTGGTCTAAATTATAAGATTAGTTATTCTTTAGTAGTAGAAAAAGAATATGTTGAAAAAATAATTAATTCACTAATCTTTGAAGACCGTAAAATTGAAAAGTTTTTTAAGCAAATTGAAGAGGTATTAAAAAATTATCTAAAAAAGAAAATAGTTTAGACTTGCTTTTAAGAAAAAGTATGCTATAATATTGAATATCAATTTATTTTTAATTGACAAATATAATTAATTATATAAATAACTTTGACCAAGAGGAGTAAAATAAATATAATTTTTAGAGAGTTAGTGGTTGGTGAAAACTAATAATTATTTTGTTTGAAGGTAGCTTGTGAGTTCTATTTCTGAATCAAGTAAGATATAGCGTTAACTGCGTTAAAGTATTAAGCGATAGATAAGTCTATAAGAAAGGTGGTACCACGGGATATCTCGCCCTTTCATTATAGACTTTTTTTATTATAGAAAGGAAGATAATTATGTTAGATAAAAAATATAATCATACTGAAGTAGAGAAGGGAAAATACGAAAAATGGAAATCTGCTGGATATTTCAATTCTGGAGACTTATCAAAAGAACCATATTGTATCGTTATTCCTCCACCAAATGTTACCGGTAAATTACATTTAGGTCATGCTTGGGATACCGCTATTCAAGATATTATTATTCGATATAAAAGAATGAAAGGTTTTGATTGTTTATGGCTTCCAGGTATGGACCATGCGGGTATTGCTACTCAATCTAAAGTTGATGCTAGACTTAGAAATGAAGGTATAAATCCTCGTGAATTAACTAGAGAAGCTTGGCTAGAACATGCTTGGTCATGGAAAAAAGAATATGCCGATACTATTCACAGTCAATGGGCTAGGCTAGGCTTAAGCCTAGACTACAATAAAGAAAGATTTACTCTAGATGAAGGCTTAAACCAAGCTGTTAGAAAAGTATTCGTAGATTTATATAATAAAGGATTAATTTACCGCGGTGAAAGAATTATCAATTGGGATCCAGTTCAAATGACTGCTTTATCATCTGAAGAAGTTATCTATAAAGAAGATAAAGGTGCCTTCTATCACATAAAATATTATATTGAAGGAACTGATGAATACTTAGATGTTGCTACTACTAGACCAGAAACCCTTTTCGGAGATACCGCTGTTGCTGTTAACCCTAAAGACGAAAGGTATTTAAAATATGTTGGCAAAAATGTTATCCTTCCTGTCATTGGTAAACTAATTCCTATCATTACTGATGAACATGCTGATCCAGAATTTGGAACTGGTGTTGTTAAAATAACTCCAGCTCATGATCCTAACGACTTTGAAGTAGGACTTCGTCATAATCTAGAGCGAGTAATTGTCATGAATCCGGATGCTACGATGAATGAAAAAGCAGGTAAATACCAAGGTATGACTAGAGAAAAATGCCGTGAAGCTTTACTTGAAGATTTAGAAAAAGATGGCCTTTTAATAAGTGTTGAAGAAATGACTCACTCTGTTGGCCACTCTGAAAGAAGCGATGCTGTTATTGAACCATATCTATCAAAGCAATGGTTCGTTAAAATGCGTCCTCTAGCAGATGCTGTTCTTGCTAATCAAAAAAATAAAGATACTAAAGTCAATTTTGTTCCATCAAGATATGAAAAAATTATGAATCACTGGATGGAAATTACATATGACTGGTGCATTTCACGTCAACTATGGTGGGGACACCGTATACCTGTTTGGTATCGTGGTGAAGAAGTATACTGTGGCATGGAAGCCCCTACCGGCGAAGGTTGGGTTCAAGATCCTGATGTTTTAGATACTTGGTTTTCATCAGCCTTGTGGCCATTTTCTACCTTAGGATGGCCTGAAAAAACTAAGGATATGGAAAGATATTTTCCTAACAATTGCTTAGTAACAGGTTATGATATCATCCCATTTTGGGTCAACCGTATGACTTTTCAATCACTAGAGTTTACAGGCAAACGACCATTCAAAGATTGTTTAATTCATGGCCTAATTAGAGATAAATTAGGAAGAAAATTCTCTAAATCATTAGGCAATGGCGTTGATCCTATGGATATGTGCGAAGAATATGGCGCTGATTCCCTAAGATACTATTTAACTACTACCGCTGCTAATGGCACTGATATTCGCTTTGATGAAGACAAAATTAAAGCTACTTGGAATTTTATCAATAAATTATGGAATGCCACTAGATTTGTTCTTCTAAATATTGAAGATTTAAAAGAAATAAAATTAGATAATTTAACCCTTCCAGATAAATGGATTTTATCAAAATATCAACAAACTATTAAAGAAGTAACAAAATATATGGAAAAATATGAATTCAATAATGCCGCTAATGCTATTTATAATTTTACTTGGTCATTATTCTGTGATAACTATATTGAAATGTCTAAATTTAATCTTTCAAGTGAAACTACTAAATCTGTTCTATGTTTCGTTTTAACTGGTATTCTTAAAATGCTTCAACCATTTATGCCATTTGTTACAGATGAGTTATATAATTCTCTACCAGTAAAAGATCAAGAATCTATTATGATATCTTCTTATCCAGAATATAATAAAAAATATCTTTTTGATACTAAAGAAATTGATACTGCTATTGAATTTATAACTTTATTTAGAAACAAGATTAAAGAATTAAATATTAAGAATTACCAAGTCATAAACCATATAGATAATCAAGAAGTATCTACTTTAATTCTAAATATGTTAAAACTAAATGATAAATTAGCTATTTCTTATGAATATAGCTTAAAAGAAACTATTAAATTAGCTAATCTTGAAATTGAAGTTTTATATAATGATGAAATTGATTATCAAAAAGAATTAGAAAATCTTCTTAAAGAAAAAGAAAAATTAGAAACATCAATTGAAAGAAGAAAAAAACTTTTAGCTAATGAAAATTATATTAATAAAGCTCCAGCCAATGTTGTTGAAAATGATCGTCTTCAATTAGCAAAAGAAGAGAGTAGACTAAAAGAGATTTTAGCAAAAGTAAAATAATAAAAAGGAATACTTTCACTACCAATGAATAAGTATTCCTTTTTTTGTCCATATTAAATATGGTGAATCCTATGAATGAAATTATAAATGTTATCTTAAGAACTATTTTGGTATTAATAATCATTTTGTTTGTCTTTAAATTAATGGGTATAAAACATGTATCACAAATGAATATGTTTGATTATATTACTGGTATAACTATCGGATCAATTGTAGCTGATATCTCACTTGACATTGAAAAAAATTTAATTGCTGGATTAATTTGTCTAGTCATTTATTGTATGACATCAGTTATTATTTCTTATTCAAGTTTAAAAAACTTAAAGTTAAGAAATTTCTTTGATGGCACTGCAACAGTCTTAATAGAAAACGGAAATATTAATCGAGAAAACTTACGAAAAAATAAAATAAATATTAATATTCTTGAAACTGAAGCTAGATTAATGGGATATTTTAATTTAGATGAAATAAATAATGCTATCCTAGAACCTAATGGTAAAATAAGCTTTGAACCTAAGGAAAAAGAAAAACCAACTACTAAAAAAGATCTTGGCATTACTACTAAAAATAGTGGACTAGTATATAATCTCATAATTGATGGTGATATTGTCAAAGAAAATTTAAAACCAGCCAAAGTAAATGAATCCTGGATAAATCATGAATTAAAGGTTATTGGTAAACGAAAAGAAGATATTTTATTATTTACTGTCGATTCTGGTGGAAAAATAAAATACTATTTAAAATAATAAAAGAGACATATCGAATATCTTTATTACCATGAATTGATAACTTTACACAAAGTTTTTTACACTTTCATTTAATATTATTAATAACTAACATTAAATTTAGCGTTGATATCTAACTATATCTTTATATCTAACTATAGAAATATTTTATCTTTCTATCAAAATATCTCCATACTCAAAAAAGTTATACATATGAAAAATATCTATCGTATAACTTTTTTATTTCTTATTAAAATTCTTCTTTAAAATATTCATATATACTTCATCAACATATTCGCCATTAAAATAAATAGCTTCTTTCCAAGTACCAAATATTTTAAATCCACATTTCTGATAAGCTTTAATAGCTCTTTCATTAAAAGCCAATGCCCTAAGCATAATATTATTTAGATTTAGATAATTAAAGCCATAATCTAGTAAAAGCATAATTGCTTCACTACCATATCCTTTAGACAAATAATCTTTATCTCCAATAAATATTCCTAGTTCAGCGGTTTTATCAATATCTTTTATATTAACAAGGCTAATATTTCCAATTAACTTATCACAATCTTTTAGAATAATACCAAAAGTATATTCATTATCCGTCTTTTTACTAATCCATTCTTCTTCTTTTTCAATTGTCAAAACCTTAGAATACTGTGCTATATACTTTGCTATCTCAAAATCATTTAACCACTCTACATACTTAAGACAATCTTCACTATTAATCGGTGATAAATAAACTCTTTCACCAACTATTTTTTTAAAATATTTCATCATATCTTCTCTCCCTTCTGGTAAAAATGATTCAAAAAAGACTCTATATCACCTCGTATGTGACTCCGTATCTTTATACTAGTAAGCAAATTGCTCTATATAGCTAGGTATAAATACCATATATATACTCACAAAACTCAAATACATTATACATCATATAATTTATTTGTCAATTATCTATCCATATTTATTCTAAGTGAATTAACCCCAATATCATATAATTCTTCTCTATAATTATCTCTTTTCTTATAATTATATATATACATTAAATCATCTCGGTTAACTACCTTATATAAATTACCAAACATATCTCTAAGACAAATATCATTATCATGATAATACTTATTTAAACTAAATTTAGATATCATTACTTCTTCATATCCAGAGACAATTACTTCTGTATTAGGATGAACACCATATCTATTATAATAATTTCTAATTAAATTTTTAATCTGCTCATTTGTAAGTTCATATGATAAAGTTATCTTTCTAGCTCCTATTGAATGTAAAAAAGCAACTGTATAAGAATTTACTACATTCAAAGAAAAGTCTGTATCAATATCTTTACCCTTATAAAAAGCTCCAATATCTCCAACTAATACTCCTCTAAGATTATCTGGATATTTTTGGATAACTCTAGGTAGTTTTAGTACACTCTTATCACTAACTTCATAACAATATATCGTGTCATATTTTCTATCTAATTTATCAATATCCTCTTTCTTATTAACTAGACAAGTTAGTTTTCTCTCTCTAGGATAATCCTTTAATGAAATTTTATATTCTTCTTTTATATATTCTTTTTTATATAATCTTTTCTGATTTAATAAATCAACCGCTTGTCTTCTCATTTCATTAATCTCTTTTAATGGAATAAAAACATTATCATCTATCTCTACCACCAAATTATCATACTCATATACAGTATCTCCAATTTTATTTAACTTATCATATACATCTCTATCTAGAGTAGGTTTATTCAAAGCTTTCTCGGTTATTATTCCTAATACTTCTACTTGATTAACCCCATCGTCTATTAACAATCTCATCTTTTCGTTAACTCTAGCTATAAATTTTCCATTAATCTTAACTCTTCTTAAATTCTTTTTAATTTCTTCTTCTATCTGATTGTTAATCTTTTTATCTAAAGTAATGACCACTTTATCCCCAATATATACATGATCATTAACCTTAATACTAATCGTATCTCCAGCTTTTCCTTCTTTAACAATCTTCCCATCTATATAAAAATCATTGACATTTATTCCAACATCTTTATCTTTTCCGATAACTCTAAGACCACTTCCAATAACTAAATTATCACTTAATTTAATTTTAGCTATTCCTTTATTATAATCGACGATTCTTCCAATCTGAACCCCCATATGATTAGGTCTATATCCATTAATAATTTCATCATTTAAAGCATTATTTAAAAATCCTTTTGTATATTCTCTATTAAATATCTTTTTTAGTTTCATTAATTTCTCATTATTAATCAAAACTTTACCATATCTATAATAACTGTCAATTGCTTCTCTATATAAACTGACAACCATATAGACATATTCCTTTGATTTCATTCTTCCTTCAATCTTTAAACTACTAACTCCAATATCTATTAATTTTCCAATACTCTCTAAACTATTCAAATCTTTTGTACTAAGAGGATAATCATCTTTATTTAATTTCTTTCCATCATTATTAATTACATCATATTTAAGTCTACAACTACCAGCACAAGTTCCACGATTTCCACTTCTTCCACCAATTAAACTACTCATAAGACATTGCCCTGAATAACTAATACATAAAGCTCCATGAACAAATATCTCTAACTCTACTTGACTATTTCGTTTTATCTCTTCAATCATATCGATACTTGTCTCTCTAGCTAAAACAACTCTCATCATGCCAAGATCTTCCATAAGTTTTACCCCATCTAAATTATGAATATGCATTTGTGTAGAAGCATGAATTTCTAACCTAGGAAAAGTCTTTCTTACTAAATCAAACATTCCTAAATCTTGAATAATAATTGCATCGACATTATTTTTATGAATAAATTCAATATAATCAAGAAAACTATCTACTTCATCATCATAAATCAAAGTATTTACCGTTATATAAACTTTAACCCCTAATAAATGACAATAATTAATCGCTTCGATAATCTCTTCATCAGAAAAATTCTTTGAAAAAGCTCTCGCTCCAAATCGATTACCTGCTAAATAAACCGCATCAGCTCCTGCCATTACGGCTGCCCTCAAACATTCCATATTTCCAGCTGGAGCTAAAAGTTCAATTTTCTCCATAAATAAATCACCTCAAGAAAATTACTAGTCAATTTTATCACAAAGATAAATTGCTATCAACAATTTCTGTTGATATACTTATTTATATATTAGTCTTTTTATATAATTTTTTCTCTCATTATTAAAATCAAGTAAAATATCTTCATTTCTTAAAATATTTTCTCTAGTATCTCTAACAATTTCCATGTAGTCATTAAAACTAATTAATGAATTATTATAAGTATTATTTCTATATAAAACTAACTTATTAATCATTTCATCATAAGATAATCCTTCAGCTAAAATATACATATAAGGTTTATTAAAAATATATATTTTATTTTTCTTAAACATACTCTCCATTCTAAATTCATCTACAAATCTAAAAAGATAATCGTTAATCATATCCATTCCTAAATAATAACCATCATAATTAATAATATTAATTACATGTCTAGCTTTAGTTTTATTAGCTATATCACTTCTACCATCAGTATTATAATTACAATATAATTTATCATTGCATAAACCTAATACATCAAATACATCTTTATAAAAACTAGCTACATGTCTGCAACTTCCACTTCCTCTTACTACTTGTAATCCTAAACAGCCGTAAAGATTATCCTGTCTTAATGCCATATATTGAAATCCATTCCAATCAGAAAATAACCCTGCCTTAAGCAATAAACTAATAACCAATGAATAACTGATAGTATTTTTATCAATACCTAATTCATTAATAAGTTTAGCTATAAGTCTAATATATTCTCCATAAATTATAATTTTTTATTTATGAGCAGTTATACAATTCTCTATAATTATACCATTAGATTTTCCCTTGTTATACATCTCATTAATCATCATTAAAAAACTACTATCATCAAGACCATTCTTATTGTTGCCATAATATGGATACAAATAATATTTCTCATTATAATACATTTATATCACCACACATAATTATTATATAAAATATAACTAAATTGTCAAATAAATACATATAATTAACTATGAATAAATATAAATTAATTATAATTATAGGATTATTCCTAAGTATTTCAATTATTTCTAAAGTATATGCCAATGTAAACAATTATTCGCTACTTGGCAAAACAATTTATATTGATCCTGGTCATGGTGGAATTGATAGTGGAGCAACTTACAAAGACATTTATGAAAAAGATATTAATTTAGTATTATCAAAAAAAATATCTAAAGTATTAACGTCTCTTGGGGCAACTGTCTATCTAACTAGAGAAACTGATAAAGATTTAGCCTTAAGTAAAACTAATCGAAAAACAAGTGATTTAATAAAAATGGAATACTAAATCAATAAAAACAAAACAGAAATATATATTTCAATTCATAAAAATAATAAATCTAAAATATAAAAATTCTAATTATAAAAAAAC
>CAMGAM010000001.1 GCA_946007485.1 uncultured Mycoplasmatota bacterium | reverse complement strand
TATTACCCATATTTACCTCCCATATCTAAATGAAGAACTACTATTAATATCTATTGTTTTATCACCAGATGATACACTCTTAACCGTAAGTTTAATAACTGTATCTTTATCGATATTATATCCTGAAACTGAAGTCGTTCCCATTACATACTTATTACTACCAGATACAGCTATCGTATTATCAATTGATGCTTGTTTCTTAACACTCTCTCCTGTTTCACTATCGATATCTATATATTCAAAAGAAACATTAACAAGGACATTATCAATACTATAACCGCTCTGCATATATACCTTATAAGTTATTGCATTACTAACACTACTTATCTTATAAATTTCAATTGAATACTCTGGTTTCTTAGTTCTAAGTTCCAACTTTTCAAATGTATTTCTTACAATTTCCCCAGTTTCACCATCAGTAGTCGTATATACAAAATTAATACTATATTCTGTATCTGGTACTAAATTATCAAAAACAATATGTGTATCTGTCTTCGATAAATATACTACTTCTAACTTACCTGCTTTCATAACTTCTGCATAGACTGACTTATATTCATTATATGGATCGTATACCACATAATCAACATCTATTTGTGTTAATCCTTCAGATACTCTAACTACTGAAGTCATCTTTGTCTTATCTTTAATCTCTCCAATATCAGTCTCTTCACCATCTGGACTATTATTAATTACACCATTGCCATTTCCAATACCAGTACCAGTACCACCACCAAATCCAGTTCCGCCACCAGCACCTCCTGTACCAGTACCGTTTCCAGCATTACCACCATTTTCACCAGTCGTACCATCGGATTCTACATCTTTATCTACTTCTTCTGGTTTATATTGATTAGTACTACCAATAATCTTTTTTAAATCAATATCATAACTACCAAAATTAAGAATCTCATTATTAATATCAAATCTATATTTAGAAGTTACTAAAATCATTGGTGTAATTGTCTTCAAATTAATTTTATTATTAGATAACTTAGCATTTCCAAGTTTATCAAGTTCTACTAACAAATAATTAACCGTATTCGTAAACTTATCACTACTAACAATCTCTCTATCGACAAGCAAATATTCCCTATCAGCTAATTTATAAAACTTTGTATCAGTCGTATTTGCTAAAACCGTCTCATCTTGATATTTAACTATCTTACCATCTTCTAAAATCTCATAAAAGACTCCATATAATTTCATTCCTCCAGTTATCTCATTGTAGACAATCACTTTATTATCTAAATCAATTTTTTGATCTTGGTATGTTAAATAATAATCTCCATTCCATCTTGGTCTAAGTATCCCATCATCATCTATCTTTATATAGTTCTTAGCCGTATCTTGAATAACTGAACCTGCTTCAATCGTATAGAAAATCTTAGAAATTTTGGTATATTTATAGATAAACAAGGAGAAAATACAAATCACCAAAATAGCCACCAATAAAATTATCAAAAAACTTTTCTTATTTCTTAAATCATATTTTCTCCTCATCATATCCTCCTAAATATAATTAACTATTATTTTCCATATCTTTAACATAAGCTACACTATCTGTAAATCTTGGATTATAAGCTGCTGTTAAGATAATTGTTTCTCCTGGATTATCAGGATCCTTCACTTCAAAACTAAGTGTAATTAAATAATATTTACCTAAAGTATTTTTTACTCCATCTGTTCTTGCTATAACATACATTCCATATCCTGATTCATCATTGAATTCAAATTTATGCTCATCTCCAATTATATCACTACCTGTTACAATAACTCCTGGATTAAATTCATCATCCAAACTAACTGAGTAATTAACCCCAACAACATTATCAAAGTTTGTACCACTTCTAAATAATGCAATATAACTATTATCAGTTATAACATAAGATATATCATGTCCAAAAGTTACTCCATAGTTATCTGTCGTATAAATCGTATGCATCATTTTTACTTCATAAGTTCTATCTTCCTTCGGTATCTCCTCACTATAATTATTGACATAAGCATCACTATATACCACAATTGAATATTTGGTATCAGCTTTTAATCCTGTAATTCGTATCTTTTTATTAAGAACTAATGCATCAAATTCATAACTATCATAATTACTTATCTCTACATAATTACCATCTTCATCTAATTCTTTCAAAGTACCAACTACATTTCCATCCGTATCAATTAATTTAACTTTGTACTTTCCACCAATTATCGTTCTATCTAAATCATTTACATTAATTGTAAAATCAATATAATATTCTGAATCACCATAACCAGCTTTTCTAGTTACTACAAAAGATGGTTCTCTAAGAGCTGTAAGTTTAAACAACTTATCCCTACTATTAACTAAATTAATATACTGTTCTCCTTTTACATATTCTCCATTTTCATCTTTTTCATACAATGAAGCCACAGCATATATATAAATATAATAATTTTTATTATATTCTAGATCATAACTAGTTATATCTTCTTTACTGACAATTGTACTATCAACATCTGCTGATGATATCTCTTTTTTAAAGATATATCCTTCATCGACATTACATTCATTACTTTCACATATCATATACATAACATCAAAGTTATATGGATAAGCATTTTGATATTTAGTTAAATTAATCTTAGTATTAAGAACTCTATTACCATATACCGTATCATCTACTTGATAACTTACTTCTCTGCTAGTATATAAACTTTCTCCATTCTTTGTTTTAAATGAATATGTCTTAGTCTCATATTTATCTCTAATACTCTCATCAAATAATTGAACAAATTCATAATTACCATTCTTATACATATAAGCATACACATTGAAATAATAACTATAATCACTTGGTATCGATGCTACCCCATCAATAACCGCTTCAATCATCTTAGTTGGATCATTATTATCAATTCTTACTTTAAGTCTAGGTCTAACTACCAATGAATTATTACTATTTATTGCATCATCTTCATTATCCCAAGTATCTATATATAAATAATATGCTGGATTACTATCTGTACCTTCATTCTTAATATCAGCTAAATCCACCCCTGACAAAGTAAGTCCCATAATTGAACCATTAACAAGTCCTGTTCTTTGAACAACACTTACCTTAGGAGTAATACTACTAAATGAAAATGTATTATTATCGCACTTCATCTTATCTACTGAAATCATCTTTGGATTAAGTGTTCCATAATTAGAAGTATATCCAATACTAGATAAACTAATATTAGTAATGTTATCTTTATAATTAGTATTTAGTGCACTCTTATAAAATAATGATGTTCTCTTCTCATTATTAAATGAATATGTATAGTATCCTTTAGATATATCTAAACTTTCATCCCAAACTACTATTTTTCCATTTTTATTAAATGAGACATATTTTCCACGTTCTGAATCTGTGTTATTATTTTGCATTATCATATAAGGATAATCTAATCCATCACCTACAGTATAATCATATCCTGTAAGTCCATTATCATATAATGCTTCTACTTCTACTGAAATAGTATTTGTACTATCTTTATTGGATTTCATTCCAGCATTTTTTAAATCAATATAATCTACTGAAAAACATCTCGCTTCTTCAGTATCATCAGATGAACAACTAGATAACTTCCATACTTCTTTATCTAAAGTATTACCTTTAGAATCAGTAAATTTAATTCTATAACTAAATATTCTTTCAAGCATATCATTTGATGCTAATATTTTAATAATAACTTTATTATCAGTAAGTGGATTATTAATAATCTCATATTTAAAATTATAATTTCCATTTACCGCATCATAGTATCCATCAAAGATTCTAAGTCCATCATCTTCCCCCTCTAGATAATTAACTACATCTTCTTCAAAAATTCCACTTTTCTTAAGATTCTTCTTATAATATAATGCATATACATTATTGTTACTAAGATTAGTTAAAACTATATCCCCTTTATATGTCAAATCATCAACTGACTCTATCTTTATTTTTCTTTCTTCTCCATTATTTATTCGATAATAAAATCCATAATCATCGTCTATACTTTCTCTATATATTGCCTTATCTGGATCTATTATTTCATATCGATAAGTAATCGTATCTTTACTAGATTTAGCAATATACATTTTTACATTAGGAGTCTCTTTAATAGAATATGACAATTTTTCATAAACACCATAATCTGATGGAGAATCATCACTCTTATTAGATGGATACAATACATTTCCAGAGCCTGTTTCAACTTCTATTTCATATCCAATATAATAACTATTACCACGTCTCATTACTTCATCAACTATGCCGTATTCACTACCATAATCCATATATACTTCATTAATATAATTACCTATCTCTAAACTACTAATAGATTCCGTAATTTTATCAACTAGTACTAAATTACCATTATCATCCTTTATATAAAATTTAACTCTATTATGATTACTATCATATACATATATATTAATATTTTGAGGCGTTAAATTATTTGCTACTAATCCTTTACGATCATATACTGCATTAACTGAATATCCTACGATTGTTCCCTTATCTTTAAGATTTTCAAATATATATCCAGAAACTTCATTCGTAATTGGCTTTGTAATAATTAATGGCTCTTCTACATTTTCAAGAAGTAATGACTCAAGAATCGTATATACCATAACATTATTCTCTATCTTTACTTCATTTATCTCATCTGTATCATAATAAGCTCTTATCATAATTGTATAAGTAGGACTAAGTCTACCATCCTTATTCAAAGCTTTAAGTGCATCAATATCAAGCCCAAATGTTCCATCAGTAGTTATTTCGTAATAATTATCATAAAACATCTCTTTCAAATTAATTTTATCTGTATTTGTAAATACCATTGGAGCTACTAAAGGATCTTGCGTTTTAATATCCTCTACATGACTTCCTTCATATAAACTAATAACTACTTTTTTTATCGAACTTGCTGTCTCATCTGGTGTCAAAGTACCGGTATTGTTTTCTGACGCTTCTAATTTTACTCTTTGATTAACTACGTGATTAGCACTACTTAAAAGTTTATCTTCAGCTGGATATATTGCTACAAAACTAGATAGTGTTTTTGTAGCAATAGTTCTCTTAGATTCATCCGTATGCATAATCTCTACACGTTGCCCAAAACCATCATTATTTAAAATCGCACTAACCTCAATACTATATTGTGTTCCTTCCTGAAGACCATCTACAAATAAATCATACTTTAACTCACCATCGACAACTTCAAAATCAACTATTTTAGAGAAAACAATTACCTCTCCGCCAACACTATTCTTTTTTACTGTCACTACCGTACTACTACTTTCAGTAGGACATTTTTCACGATTTGGAATACTTACTAAACAACTATTATCTGTAAGATAGATTGTTGCCCCAATACTATCATAACTAATTAATTCTTCCTTAGGAACTACCGTAATATATGGATCACTTCCCATTACAAAATTAATCGTATCACCAGTCGTATACTCTACATATTTTTCATTGTCATAGTATTCAATTACTACCTTATAGAAATAATTCGTATCATTCTTAAGTTCATTATCACCATCCCCAATTTTTACTTCAATTGGTGATGCATTTCCCTTAACTATTGGATCAATTACTGTCTCATTTGAATTTCCATTTTCATATATCAAATAAGTATATTGTGTAATTGCCTTATCAGGATCATCTATATTTCCAAGTGATAACTTAAAACTACCAGATGCCGTATCTTTCTTTGCTTCCATCTCACTAAACAATGGCGTTTTCTTAAGTGTCATTGTCGTAAGCGTAATATTATAAACATCTTTAAAATTAGAAGAAACCAAAGAAAATTCATCTAAAACCGCTGTATATATCGTATTACTATCAAGTCCATCAAAAATCACTTCTTTTGAATCTTCTAAATCACTAAGCCATACTGTCTTCTCCATATACTTAGTTTCTTCACCATCTTGATAACTTATCTTAACAATTTCATTTTGATGAGTCTCTTCATTAAATTTATATAACGATAATTTAGCATTAGTAATATCCGTATCGCTATCTACATTAACTCTAAATCCAAGTTCTGAAGAAGTAGCATATGTTCTCTCTAAACTAATGCCAAAATCATTCGTTTCAAATATCTTTTGAAAATATTTTCCCCCATCTTTTTCATTAATCACTGTAAACAAATACTTAGTCTTTGGTGATAATAAATTGACATTTATTTGCTCATCTTGAAGCACCTGAGCCACCATATCAATCGTTCTACCACTATCTAAATTAGTAACTTTTAACATAAACATATCATCATCTGCTGCATTAATAATATCAAATACTAATGATACATTCGTACTTCCTACTGAAGCTTCTTTTAAAGAAACGATTACACTCTCTATTGGTTTGGTAATTTGTCCAGTTCCATCACCTTCTCCAGTTTCACCATTTCCAATACCAGTACCATCACCATTTTCACCACCAGCACCACCGTTTCCATCTCCAGTGCCATTACCACCTTCATTATCAGTACCATTTCCTGAAGTATCATCATCACCCTTTTCTTCATCCTTAGGAATTATCTCTATATTCTCATCACCATCAATTGTAATTGTAGTAATTGACATTATATCCGTATCATTTAAACTAATCTTTTTATCTCCTAAATCAATTACTAAATTACCAACATAAATCTTTGCCTCATCAGCAGTTACTTGATATTTAACATCCTTATTTTCTATATTGACAATTCCTTCTTCAACATATACTAACTCAAAATAATCTCCCGAAACAAGTGTTTCGTTTCCTGGAATCTTAGCTTTAACATTACCTACAACTATATACTTGTTATCACTAATTCTTCCCATAAAATTATTAAGTTTAATATCTTCACCGCTATTTTTAATTACATATCCATTATCTTTAGTAATCATTAATTTATTACTAACATTATAAAACACTACCGTTCCAGTTCCATTAACTGAATCTAAATCAAGAATTGCTCCGTTCTTCAAAAAAGATAATGAACCATCCATATAATGAACAAAACTATCTTTAAGAACTACCACATCATTATCATCAACATCTTTAAATTCAACCATCGAAGATAAATTAGTTCTATATCCTGTATCTTCATTAAAGAAATATTTCTCTACTTTCTCACTAAGTGGATTAAGAACATAACCGCTCTTTACAAAAGCATCTTCATCTTCATCAAATAAATAAAATGCTCCAAAAACTAACCCAATCAAAACGACTAAGCTTAATGCTAATATTGATAAAAATTTTCCATCTAATAATTTCTTCATTCTATTCACCTCTTACTATCAAAGCTACTATACCATACTATAAAAATTATATCATTTACACCCCTATATGTCAACGAAAAAAAGAGACATTTCTCATATCTCTAACATGTATTTAAAAAAAGAAATGCACATTGTTAGGCATCAAGATTTATAATATTTAAAAACAAATTTAATATTCTTAAATTTAGAAATCATATATTCGCTATAATTATTACAAGATGGAAAAAATCTCAAATGTAGACCTTTTTTATTAAAATTTGAATTGACTAATCAAATAATCTTATGATACAATGTATTTAAATGAAGGAAACTTCATATAATAAAAAAGGAACACTTGATATTGGTGTGTCAAGTACTCCTTAATAATTTGGGCGTACCTAACAAACTTATGTTAGGTATTTTCTTTTATATTAAAATCAACATAATGATTATTAATAGTAAAAGGAGGATTATGAAATTTTGGAAAAAGATAAGAACATCTTTTTTACCCACAAATATCACCCCCATTCTTTATTTTTTAAGAATAAGGAATACCTAACTATCAAATGTTCTACTAAATAATATCAAAGGTATTTTTATTTGTCAAACTTATTAACTACAAGTATTTATTTATCTTTTTAGTTAATCTAAACTCCGTTTCAAATATTTAACAACTAATTGCTAAATTATATATCTATTAATATATAACTATTTAAAATTATCACACCAATAATAAGATATTTAAAATATTATTTATTATCTATAAAATATCAAAAAAAGAACTAAATGAAACTATTAAATTTCATCACAGTTCTAACTATATATTCCTAAATATACCAAAAAAGCAAAATATATTACTAAAAGAACAATATTACTAATTTTATAATCTTTATTCTCAATTGTTCCTAACACATTAGCAGTAAGTATTCCTCCTATTAATCCCCCGACATGTCCCCACATATCAATTCCTGGTATAAAGAATCCAATAAGTAGATTATATACCACAATTGGTATTATCTGACTTCTAATCATTGAACCAATATATCCACGATAACTATATCCAAAATATATAAGTGCTCCAAATAAACCAAAGATTGCTCCACTTGCTCCAACTGATATTGTATCTTGACTAAGTCCTATCGAAAGTAAACCACCACTTATTCCACTAATAAAATATATTAGTAAATACTTCCATTTTCCAAAGAAGTCTTCTACCTTAGTTCCTACAATATATAAAGAATACATATTAAGAAGAATATGCATAATCCCAGCATGTAAAAACATATAACTAACAAGTCTATATATTTCTCCATTTTTAACTAATCTTGAAAAATTAGCTCCAAATTGAACCAACTTATATGTATCATATCCCATACCAGATATAAAAAACATAATGATACATAATCCTATCAATATCCATGTAATTATTGGCTTTTTTGTTGAAAATATTTTCTCCATTTTCTTATTCTTCCTTTCATTAGTTCCATTAATATCATCCGTTATCTTAAATAAAAGTTCTAATCCCTTCTCATCATGATGAGTCTTCTCAATAATATCCGGAAATACTTTTAATATCAGTGGATTATCGCCAATATCCTTAATATTCTTAATAAATACTTCACAATTATTTTCTTTATCATTATCTATATCAGATACATTATCACCTAAATCGGTATAAATACTAAGTGTCTTCATCTTAAAAGATAATGTCTTCATTTTAAGTTTTTTAACTATCTGATTAGATCTAAATCTATTAAAATCTAACTGTTCATTATTATGAATATATCTAGATACTATTCTCACTAATTTATATTCACTATCCATATTCTCAAGCCATATCTCATCATTAATTCCATGTACTACTACTGGATTATAATTTTTCTCAGTTACAAAATAATGAACCAAATTCATTACCACTATCTCTTTATCGTTTATAATTACCTGTTCCATCATATTCACCTCGTACTAATCTTTATACATCGCTTGAATTTCTTTAAACATATCTGGAGTATCTACCTGAAAATCCATAAATTCTTTTGTAATTGGATGTACAAATCCTATCTCTTTAGCATGTAATAATTGCCCAAATTCTATATACTTAAGCATCTCTTCTTTATTATCCGTATGTTCTTTTATAACTTTCTCATCATTCTTAACATGTCCATATACTGGATCATTTACTACTGGATGTTTAATATATGCCATATGCACTCTTATCTGATGAGTTCTACCTGTCTCAAGTCTACACTCTATAAGCGTTGCATTATTATATCTCTCTAATACTTTAATATGTGTAATTGCATCTTTAGAATTATCTCCCGTTACACACATCTTTTTTCTATCAATCTTATCTCTCCCTATCGGAGCATCAATCGTTGCACTATCTTCTTTAATTACTCCAGATACCAAAGCAACATACTTTCTAACTACATTTTTCTCACTTATCTGTTTAGCCAAATCATTATGAACCATATCATTCTTAGCTACTAATAATAATCCCGAAGTATCTGCATCAATTCTATGAACTATTCCTGGTCTAACATTTCCATTTACCGAAGATAAATTATCATTACTATGATACATCAAAGCATTAACTAAAGTCCCACTATAATTTCCATTACCAGGATGCACAACCATACCAGACTTCTTATTAACCACCATCAAATATTCATCTTCATAAACAATATCTAGTTCTATATTCTCAGGAACAATATCACTTTCTTTATCTATTTCATTATTAACTGATATCACATCATCCATTTTAACTAAATAACTAGCTTTAACACTCTTTCCATTTACCAAGATCTTCTCATCAGCAATTAATTTCTTAATCCTACTTCTACTAATATCACATTCTTCATTTAAATATTTATCTATTCTAATTCCATCTCTATCTAATACTTTAACCTCTATCATTTCTTCCCCTCCAAGTAGCAATTACTAAAAGTATCACTCCAACTACTACAAAAACATCTGCTAAATTAAATATAGGATAATCCCATCCAAAAATATCTATCTCTATAAAATCTCTTACATATCCATATATAATTCTATCAATAAAATTACCTATTGCTCCCCCTAATATTAATGAATAAGATATCTTCTCTATCTTATTACTAGGTTTATTCTTCCTTATATATAAAATTATCCCCATAATAATCATAAAAGATATTACCATTACCAAAAAAGTATTCCCAGAAAATATACTAAAAGCAGACACTGTATTTCTAACGTAAGTAATATTAAAGAAATTCTTAATTATCATTACACTTTCATTTACTATAAGTAATTTACTAACAATATACTTACTAACCATATCAAGTAATATTACCACCAAAGTAAGCCATATTAACATTTAGTACACTCCACTTCTAAATCATTTTTAGTACATTTTTCAGGTAAATTACTTATAACATCACTGCTAGTCAAGCATTCAAGATTATTCTTATCTATCTTATAATAATATACAAAATCTTCATCTCTATATATTGATATTGTCGCAGTAGCCTTACATTTCTTATCATTAGCTGGATTAACCAAATCAGATTCCGTAAGTGGATGATATGTTGAATTTATTACACCATTAAATGTTATATCATTAGCCTTATATAACTTAACTCCAATTTTATGAGTCTTATCAATTGTACAACCTTCATATTCATAACTCAAATTTTTTGCATCACTATCTAAATATATATCCATTGCATCTTCAATCGTATCAATAAACAATTTCTCCGTATCTTCTTTACTTTTTTTAAAACCACCAGTTGTGCTAACTAAAACAATTCCCATAATTATTGCTAACAATACTACTGTAGCCAATAACTCTACTAAAGTAAAACCTTTATTATTCATTATATCACCCCATATCTCTTTCATTACTTAAAATTATAACATCTTTTGCTCTATTTATCAAATATTTTAATACACTAGACAAAATATTAAATTTAAGATAAAATAATTATAATATTTTATCTGAAAGGAAGTCATATCATGAATATTAGTAATAATTGGCAAGACTATGAATGTTTAGCTACTGGTAATGGAGAAAAATTAGAAAGATGGGGAAAAATTATTTTAAATAGACCAGATCCTCAAATCATTTGGGATAAAACTAATAATTCTATTTGGAACAACTGGGATGGCTACTATCACCGCTCAAATCTTGGTGGTGGATCATGGGAATTCCGTAAAAAATTACCAGAACATTGGACTATTAATTATAAAAATTTAACATTTAAAGTAAGCCCCACTAATTTTAAACATACCGGAATATTCCCAGAACAAGCTACCAATTGGGATTATATTACCTACAAAATCAGTAATTCTAACAACAAAGAATTTCGTGTCCTAAATTTATTTGCATATACTGGATGTGCTACCATGGCTGCTTCATCTGCTGGTGCTAAAGAAGTAGTTCATGTTGATTCATCTAAAGGAATGATTGACTGGGCAAAAGAAAACATGAAATTATCTCACTTAGAAAACAATACCATTCGTTTCATTCAAGAAGATGTCTTAAAATTCTTAGATCGTGAAATCAGAAGAGGAAGAACCTACCATGCTATCATTATGGACCCACCTAGTTATGGAAGAGGTCCCAATAAAGAAGTTTGGCGTTTTGAAGATAATATTCAAGAACTACTAAATAAAACTAAAAAACTTCTTGATAAAGATTATTCATTTCTCCTAATTAGTGCCTATACAACTGGTATATCTCCAATATCATTAAATAATATCTTATCATTAACATT
This sequence comes from uncultured Mycoplasmatota bacterium, assembly GCA_946007485.1. Classification (GTDB taxonomy): domain Bacteria; phylum Bacillota_I; class Bacilli_A; order RF39; family UBA660; genus RUG705. The sequence continues at coordinate 25,522 of CAMGAM010000001.1, read as the reverse complement.
CAAAAATAGTACAATTACTACTGGAGAAATAGGTCTTCCTATCACCGAAAATAATCTATACTTACCATGTGGAATTTATGGTAAAGTGGAGAATAATCATGAATAATATTGATATCTTATATGAAGATAATCATCTTTTAGTAGTAAATAAACCTGCCAATCTTCCCGTATGTAAAGACTCATCAAATGACCCAGATTTATTAACTATTCTAAAAGAATATCTTAAAAACAAATATAATAAACCAGGTAATGTCTACCTTGGATTAGTTCATAGACTAGATAGACCAACTGAAGGCATAATGGTCTTTGCCAAAACTAGTAAAGCAGCTGAAAGACTATCTAAACAAATCCAAAATAAACAATTTACTAAAACTTACTACGCCATCGTTCTTGGTAAACTCAAAGCAAAAGATACTATTGAAGACTATCTAATCAAAGATGAAGCTACTAATACTTCATATATAACCACTAAAGATAAAGGCAAATTAGCCATTCTCTCATATGAAGTAATTAATTCTATCGATAACTTAAATCTAGTTAAAATTAATCTTCACACTGGAAGACATCATCAAATAAGAGTTCAATTCTCAAGTAGATCTAATCCCTTATATGGTGATCATAAATATAATAACCAAATCAAAAAAGATAATCACGAAAATCTAGCTCTCATTGCTAAATGTTTATCATTCTATCATCCAACTACCAAAGAACTATTAACATTTAATATTGATCTACCAAAAAAATATCCTTGGAATCTGTTTTCCTAAGGATATTTTTATAATCTAATTTTTTTAACTAATTTTACTACTGTACATCCATCATTAAAATTATCTGTTTTATATTCTAAAACACATTTATTTACTCTAAGCGCTTCATGCACTTCTTTCTTTAATATTCCTGATCCCTTACCATGAATAATAACTATAATTTCATTTCCAAGTATTATATTATCAGATATAAAATCATTTACCATTAACCTAGCACTATCTCTATCATATCCATGTAAATCAATCTTGGGGTATCTTTCTAAAAATATATCAACCATTATATCACTATCCTTCTATATTATTATAAAGGCAAACTAACAATACATTCAGTTCCTTTATTCTTAACTGAATTATATTTAATCTCTCCATTATGAGCCATAATTATTTCATTTGATAAAGCTACTCCTAATCCTGTACCATTCTTCTTCGTAGTCCAAAACATTTCACTTACTTTCTCAAGTTCTTCTTCAGTCATTCCTATACCATTATCTTTAATCTTAATAAATACATACTTATCACTTAAACTAACATCTACATCTATTATACCATCAGAAGTAATTGCTTCAACACTATTTTTAATTATATTTACAAATACTTGTTTTAATCTCTCATAATCTCCCCATAAATATATCTCATCATATTGATTATGATAATTAAATTTAATATCTTTATCACCAAGTAATATTTTAAATGAATCATACAACTCATCCATAAGCATTACCATATCAAATATTTCTTTATTTACTTTAACTTTAATATACTCAATAAAATCACTTATAACATTTAAACTTCTATATATCTCAGATTTAATAATATTAATATATTTTCTACTTTTTTCTACATTATCTAAATTCATCATATCTAAGTATCCTTTAAATACTGCTATTGGATTCTTAATCTCATGTGTAAGTTTAAATAATGAATTCTTAAGTTTATTTTCATCATTAACTTTATTCATATTTAAATAAAGCAAAGTTATGTTATCAGCTAGTTTAAATAAATATAAGCAAAAGAAAGTAATTAAATATATTATTAAAATATAAAGTATTAAACTAAATATTTTATCTATCCCATTATCATTAATCATAAAATATTCAAAAGATACAAAAAAGCCTTGAATAATAGCACTTAATTTTAAATATAATGAATTAAAACATTTCTTTTTATATGTAAATATATAAGCTATTAAATAACATATATGCTTAAATATAACTATATAAGTATTCATATCATATCTAAAGTATCCAAAAATAATTGCCATTATTGATAAAACTACTGCAAACTTTTCTTCTTTCTTTAAATAACATATAATTATTGGAATATTACAAAAAATAAGCATTTCACTATGTCCTATATTAGTTCTTAAACAAAAATATAAAGAAGTACACATTGTAATAATAAAAACTATTCTAGCCATATTTTTATTAACAAGTACATTATAACAACAAAATACTAAATACATAAGAATTGGAAAAACTATTAAAATTATACTTACCACAATCTCCATATCATCACCTAGTTAAATTATATATTATTCTCATGTCGTATTTTGTCGAATTATGTCGTATATGTAATTCTATGTCGAAAAAAGTAGTTGACGATTCAACTACCTAAGTTCATTAATAAATTTCCTTAATTGTTTAGCTTCACTTCCAAATATTATCTTTAGTTGATCATCTATCTCAACTACACCTTTAGCACCAAGTTTAATAATTCCTTCTTTATTAGCCTTCGTAATATCTTTAAGTGTCACTTTAAACCTAGACATTTCAATCTCTGTCTCCACAATATTATCTTTTCCACCAAGACATTCCACTAACTTATTAAATTCTAACTTTAAATCTTTCTTATTTGATTTTCTAATCGCAAAATACACTATAAGTAAAATACTTATAATAATAATATATTGATATATATGCATTTTACACACCTCTAGTAAATTATACTATAAAATTAAAATTATAACAATATTAATTGTCTAAATTTATCTATTTTGGTATAATTAAAAAAGTAAGAGGTGAAAAAAATGAAAAAATTGAGCATTCAAAAAGTCTTTTGTTTCATAAGCTTTTTATTTATTTTATCATGTTGTATTTTTTATGGAACAAGATTCTTAAAATTATACTCAGAAAACAAAAAAATTATGGTGGAAGAGGAAAATTCTCTTGTTTCCATCGTCAGAGAAAATAATTCTGACAATGAAAATTTTGAAATTGTTAACGGAAAAAATTATTTTACCAACAATGATGATTCTAACTATCTAGAATATTCAAATATTTTATGGAGAATTATTAAAATAAATCCTGATAATTCTATTACTGCAATTAGTGATTATTCTTTAACTTCATTAGCAGCTGGTAAAGATAAAACTTATCTTGAATCACATTTACATAAATGGTTAAATACTACTTCTGAAGATTATAGCGGCATCTTAGAAAAATCATTAAATAATGTTGAGACTTATCTTCAAAAATCTACTACTTGCAAAGATATTTATAATGAATTAACTAATAATCCTTGTAAAGAAGAATATAGCGATAGTTATTTAACTCTATTATCTATTTCTGATTATTTAAATGTTGGTAGTAAAGATAGTTATTTAAATAATGATGAATATTTCTATCTAAGTAATAACAATGAAGAAACAAAAATATGGTATATATCAAATGAAGGTAAAGCTTCATTAAGCGATGGTACAGATATTATTGGAATTAGACCTATCATTACTATCAAAGGTAATGTTGATTATCTCAGTGGAAATGGTAAAAAAGATAATCCATATAAAATTGAAAAAGAATCTGGATTATTTGGTTCTTATGTTAAATTAGATAATGATATCTGGAGAATCTATCAAGTAAATGATAATGAAGTAAGACTTATGCTAAATAATTACTTGCAAGTTAATGGTACTAATTTAACATATCAATATTCAGCTAATAATTCTTATTATAATGATTACAGTAAAAACTCTATTGCCTATTATCTAAATCATACCTTTCTAGATTCTTTATCATATAAAGATAAAATCAAAGAAGTATATTGGTCTAATGGCTACTATAACAGCAATACTGATTATGATTATACTAATTCTCTAAAAGATGAAATTAATTCTAAAGTAGCCTTAATGAGTATTGGAAATATCTTTTTAAATAGTGAACTAACTAATTATTACACTATGACTGGCTCTAATACAAAAGGAAGTTCTATCTATACAATTCAAAACAGCAAAAAAAATTATACTAAACAAATATCTCAAGCAATAAATGTTGTTCCAACTATCAGTATTGAAAAAGAATTATTAGTTAAGGGAAATGGTACTTATGATAGTCCATATGAAATGGAGTAATTTAAATGAAAAAAAGAGAAAAGAAAAAACACAAAAAAATTAATAAATCAACAATTTTGTTTATTATCTTAGATATTTTAGCTATCGGTGGCTTTGTTATGATGTATGGGCCATGGGATAAAATTAGAAATTTCTATGTTAATACTGCCATGAAAACTAAAGATCATCAATATTTTGCTAAAATATTCTATAGTGATAAACGCATTAATGAAATAATAAATAGTAATTATTTTATTGAAATAAAAGAAGAAGTAGAATTAGATGATATTGTTATTGATACTGCCCCTAAAAGTAGTTATGACAACGAATATGATGAAGAAATATTAACTCGTACTGAAGGTAATGATGATTATAAAATAATTAATATTAAAGTAGGAATTTCAAAAGGATATCTAATTGCTATATATAATCCCAAAAAAGTATCACTAATTAGAGCAAAAAACTTTAATGTTGGAAAATATGGTGAACAAGTAACAGGAATGTGTAAAAGATATGATGCTCTTGTCTGTATCAATGCTGGTGGATTCAATGATGATACCGGTAGAGGATCCGATATTCCTCTTGGATATGTCATCGATGATGGTGAAATTATTTGGCCAAATTCTGGCTGGGATACTGCAAGAAGTAATTTAATTGGATTTAACGATGAAGGAAAACTTCTTCTCTTATCGGATACTACAGGTACTGAAGCCCTTGAATCCGGCATGATAGATGGCGTTGAATTTGGACCATTCTTAATTGTCAATGGTAAACCACTTGAAATTGTCGGCGACCCTTGGGGTAAATCACCACGTGTGGCTATCGGTCAAAGAAAAGATGGCGTTGTCTTATTCCTAGTCATTGATGGAGAAAACTATATTGATGGAGCATCACTTCAAGATGTTGTCGATGTCCTAATGAAATATGGAGCATATAATGCTGCTAACTTAGATGGTGGACATTCAACCTCACTTTCAATTAATGGTAAACTATACAATAACCCTCCTGCTGTGGCCAAAAGACAAGGTGGAAGATATGTTGTCACTGGTTTCGGATTATTAAAATAAAATTTATCATAAAAACTATTGATTTTATAAAAAATTTGCGATACAATGAAATAGACATGTAATACCACATACAGTGTGTACCGCCGCAAAACCACACATTGTATAAATGCCACTTACATGTCTATTTTTATCCAAGCAAAATAGACTTAAAAATTAAGTCTATTTTGTCTTTTTTTTATACTTTTTAATCTTCCTTATCTTTTTTACTTTTATCTTTCTTTTTTATTCCATAAAATTCTCTAACTTGATCTTCAATTTCTTTTCTAAAATCTTCACTATTTTTAAATAGTAATTTTACATTTTCTCTCCCTTGAGCTAACTTTTCGCCTTTATAGGAATACCAAGCTCCACTCTTTTCAATTATATTTGCTTCACTTGCTAAATCGACAAGTTCACCATCTTGAGACACACCCTCTCCATACATAATATCGACGCAAGCTGTCTTAAATGGTGGTGCTACTTTATTCTTTACTACCTTAATATTTGTCTTATTTCCGATAACATCAGCTCCACTTTTTATTTGTTCTCCTCTTCTAATATCAAGTCTTACTGATGAATAGTATTTTAATGCTTTTCCACCTGGAGTAGTCTCTGGATTACCAAACATTACCCCAACTTTTTCACGCAATTGATTAATAAATATTACAATCGTATTTGTTTTATTAATTGAACCAGATAATTTTCTAAGAGCTTGCGACATAAGTCTAGCCTGAAGTCCTACATGACTATCTCCCATTTCACCATCAATTTCCGCTTGCGGAACCAAAGCAGCCACTGAATCAATTACAATTATACTAACGGCTTCACTTTTAACTAAAGCATCACATATTTCAAGTGCTTGCTCTCCCGTATCAGGCTGACTAAGTAATAGCTCATCTATATTAACTCCTAAATGAGAAGCATAAACTGGATCTAAAGAATGCTCTGCATCAATAAATGCTGCTCTTCCACCTTCTTTTTGTACTTCTGCTATTGCATGAAGTGCAAAAGTTGTCTTTCCTGATGACTCAGGACCATATATTTCTATAATCCTTCCTTTTGGATATCCACCTACACCAAGTGCTATATCTAATGAAATTGATCCGCTAGGAACAACATCAATCTCCATATTCTTTTGTTCCCCTAATTTCATTATTGCCCCTTTACCAAACTGCTTTTCTATATCAGCCAAAACCTGAGCTAAGGCTTTATCTTTTTGTTCGTTTTCATTTTTTAAAACTGCTTTACTCATATTTCCTCCCTTACAGTATACACTAATTATATAATGTATTTTTTCATTTGTCAATACTATTTTCAAACATTTGTTTGTAAATTTCTGTTAATTTTTTTTTACTTTTTTCTAACAGAAATTTAATTTCTCAAAGAAAAAGTATTGACAAATATTATCAATACTTACTCTAAATCTCTTATTAAATCATAAGTAATTAAATTATATGATACTGAAATTATCTTATCAGCATATTCACTATTCTTTTTAATATAATCTTCAGATATTATCCCTGGTGATATTGCATATGCTTCACTATTCTTAGCACTATAATATATTTTATCAGTTATATAAGAGCCATCTTTAAAGACTATGATTCCTTCACTCTTATCAATATTCATAATATCTTTTCCTAATCCATATTTATTATATACCCCAAGCATATTACCAAGTGTCGCCCCCACATCAATCATTCCCATTGGTGTGTCTATTTCTTTTCCTTCTTGCATATCTTTAGTCCAAATAATAAATGGCACTTTCTTAATAAGTTCATAATCATAATCATTAAATTCTACATATCCAGGTTCCCAACTTTGTAATTCTCTATCATTAATTGGATCATAATTATACATATATTCAAATTGTTTTTGACCAAGTCTTGCATCATGATCACCATATATTACAATTACCGTATCATCCAAAAGGCCTTCTTCATCCATATCAGTTATAAATTGTCCTATCGCCTGATCCATATAATTAACTGACTTAATATAATTTCCTAAAGAGGTACCTTCAAGATAATCTCTAACAACTTCTTCTCCATCAATATCTACAGTCATAGATACATCATAATCACTATATAGCGAAGCATCTCTCCATGGAGTATGATTTGTAAGTGTTATTAAAGTTCCATAAAAAGGTCCTGTAATATTATTCTTAATATCTTTAATCATCGGAACTGCTTGCCTAAAGAAAGACTTATCAGATAATCCCAATCCATATTCTTCATCAATCACAAAACTAGATTTTGAATAAAACTTATCATATCCCATATTTATATGCATTGTATCTCTATTCCAAAAGTCTCCAACATTACCATGCATACTAAAGACATAATAACCTTTATCATTAAGCATATTTTGCATTGTCACAAATTTATTATTATAATAGTTTACAAAGACTGTTCCTGAATTAGCAGGAAGTAAACTAGTCGCATAAGTAAATTCACTATCGCTACTTGTTCCTACCCCAACTTGAGCATAAAAATTACTAAAATACATTCCTGAATTAGCCAATTTATTTAAATTTGGAGTCACTTCTTCATCATTGAAAGACAAGCCTAATGTAAAAGTTTGTAAACTTTCTGCATGTATAACAATAACATTCTTACCTTCAAATATTCCTGTATAATCATTTACACTTTGAACAGTTCTATTCTCTTCATAATACTCACTGACTTCTTTTAATGCCTTATCATGTCCAAATATATTATTAAATGTTGGTTTTAAACTCTGAACAATATCATCTATTTGATATATATATACTCCAAAACTATTAACTACCGATACCCTATTCCATAATTTAATCAATCTACTAAAAGAATTATATGGTGGCATTACACAACCAATCCCCACAATTATCAAAGATAAAATAAATGTTTTCAGAAATTTATTTTTATCTATCTTTTCCTTATTTTTATTCTTTTTAATGACTATATATAAACCAATAAATTCCCATAAATATATCCAATCACTTGCTTTAAGTGCAAAATCGACCACTGCATCTCCTACATCTTTAACAAAAACTGAAGTTGCTAATAAAGAAATAGATACAAATGAATTATAATAATTATAGTAAATTGAATTAATTATACAACAAGCTACCATTATAAATGAAACTACTATATAATATATATTTCTATTTTTCTTTTTAACAAGCATTGATAAACTTCCTAAAAGAAGTACAAACCCCATATCAAACAAAAACGCCCTAATTGAAAAAGATCCTGTTGTAAGTATTCTCAGTAATAAAGCATTAATAAAATTAGATATTGTAAAAAATATCATCACAGGATAATCATTTTTTATCTTTTTAAAAAATGTAATAATTTCTTTCATTTTTAACTTCATATTACTTTTCCCTCTTTTTATATAATTATCATTATATCATATTTTTGTAAATTAAACCACTATTATTTACTTAACTCCAAGTTTTTGCTATAATTAATACATGTGGTGATTTTATGAATTTACTAAAAAGAATAAAGATAAATAAACAAAATATAATATTTTTTTTAAATAAAATAATAGATTTTTTAAATAAATATAAATACCTTTTATTTTTAACATTACCATTTATTGCTATGGATATTATTACTAGATTATTTGGTCATGATATTAACTTTTATGGTATTTTAAGTATTTCACCTAATCTCTTTACTATTTCATGGATTATTCTTTTTATTGGAATATCTCTAGGTTTTAAGAAGAAAATTGGTAAATATCTTTATTTATTTATAAATGTTTTATTTTTAATTATCTTCTTAGTCAATAATGTCTATTATTCTATGACTAAAACATTTTTTGATTTTAATCTTTTAGAATCTGCTAGTGAAGGTGCTCCATACATTATTGATACCCTAAAAAATACTAATCTTTTAGTATACATTTCCTTTATTTTTATTACTATTCTAATTGTTAAAGTATTAAAATATATTCCATACAAAACTAAAAACAATTATAAAATATTATTATCATTTATCATTATTTTCATTATTATTCATACTATTACTCCATATACTCTAGGAAAAGCCAATCAAGAACTTACTTGGTCATCATGGAGAAACCCTAGAAATATCTATAATTCTTTTAATGATAACAACAAATCAATGAAAATAAGTGGTTTATATGAGTACACTATTAGAAACTTTTATATTACTTTTATTAAAACTGAAAAACAAGAAAATAGTGAAGATATTGAATTTTTAGATATTGCTTTTGCAGATTATGGAGAATATAGTAATAAATATACTGGATTGTTTAAAGGAAAAAATCTAATTTTTATTCAATTAGAAGGCCTTGATAACTGGTTATTAACTGAAGAAAATACTCCAACTTTATATTCTATGTTAAATAATTCTTTTGTCTTTAATGATCATTATTCATACTACAATGGTGGTGGTTCTACTTTTAATTCTGAATTCGCTGTTAATACTGGTTTTATCACCCCACTATCATACACTCAAAATGCTTATACCTTCAATAAAAATAGTTTTCCATATTCAATGGCCAATCTCTTTAAAAAAGAAGGTTATTCCGTTAATGCTTTTCATATGAATACTGGTGAATACTATTCTAGAAATACAAACTATCAAAACTGGGGATACAATAAATATTATGGATTAATTGATATTGAAGACTACAAAGACGAAACATATCGTCTAGATCGTAATTTAATTCTAAATGAGACATTTAATAGTTTAATTTTCAATACTGATAATGAAGAAAAGTTATTCGTTGATTATATCATTACATACTCCGGACATTTACCATTTACCAATACCAAAGGTGTCTGCAAAATGTTATATGATGAAGATGTTGCAAATGCTAATCAAACAAAAAATGAAGAAGATATCAATTCAGAAGAAGATAATATAAAACCTGAATTTATCCAAATGACTGAACTCGAATGTATTAAAAGACAAGCAAAAGAAACTGACTACATGATGCAATTGCTTCTTCAAAATTTAGAAGAAAAAAATCTTATTGATAATACTGTCATCATCGTCTTTACTGATCATTATTTATACACTATTGAAGATAAGACCATTTTAGATCAGTACAAAGAAACATCTAACAATTTGATTAACAAAACGCCATTTTTCATCTGGAGTAAAGATATGAAACGAACTGATATAAACAAAACTACTTCTCAATTAAATATCTTACCAACAACTCTAAATCTCTTTGGTATTAATTATAACCCAAATAACTATATTGGAACTGATGCCTTAAATCCTAATTATGAAGGTATTGTCTTCTTCAGTGATTACTCTTGGTATGATGGTAATGTTTATGTTGAAAATGGTGAAGTCATAAACAATAAATCAATAAGTTATGAAAGCCTTGAAGAAAAAAATTACTACATTAGCTATATTACTAAAAAGAATGATTTAGCACTAAAATATAATTATTTTAAAAATCATAAATAAAAAACATATGGTTAATTCCATATTAAAATAAATAAAGGAAGTGAATTATGAAAAAAATAAGTATTATTGTTCCATGTTATAATGAAGAACAAGCTATTCCCTTTTTCTACGACGAAATTACTAAAATTGCTGAAAGTTTAAAAGAAGATTTTGAATTTATCTTCGTAAATGATGGTTCAGTTGACAAAACTATTGATATTATTAAAGAATATGCTAAAAAGGACAAAAGAGTCAAATACATCAATTTCTCAAGAAATTTTGGCAAAGAAGCAGCTATGTATGCAGGATTAGAATTATCAATCGGCGACTATGTAGCTATTATGGATGCTGATTTACAAGATCCACCATCACTACTCCCAGAAATGATTGCCATTCTTGAAGATGAAAATAGTGACTACGATGCAGTTGGTACAAGAAGAGTTACTCGTAAAGGAGAACCACCAATTAGAAGTTTCTTTGCCAGAAAATTTTATAAAATCATTAATAAAATGTCAAAAGTTGAAATGGTCGATGGAGCGAGAGATTATCGATTAATGAAAAGACAAGTTGTTAACTCAATTCTTGAATTAAAAGAATATAATCGCTACTCTAAAGGATTATTTGAGTTTGTTGGTTACAAAACAAAATGGCTTGAATTTGAAAATGTTAAAAGAGTTGCTGGTGAAACTAAATGGTCATTTTGGAAATTATTCTTATATGCCATTGAAGGTATTGTTGCCTTTACAACTGCGCCTTTAGCTATTGCCTCAATTGCTGGCTTTCTATTCTGCTTAATATCATTTATCATGATTATCTTTATAATCATTAAAACTTTAATCTTTGGAGATCCAACTTCTGGTTGGCCAAGCCTTGTATGCATTATTTTCTTTGTTAGTGGAATTCAATTATTCTGCTTAGGAATAATTGGACAGTATCTATCAAAAACCTACCTAGAAACAAAAAAAAGACCCATATATATCATTAAGGAAACCAATCTGGAGCATAAATAAACATGAAAAAATTCATAAACAAATATTTAAACCAAATCATTATAATATTTGCCATTCTTTTAGTTGTCTTTTTAACTACTAAATTTTCTAATATGTTTGGATCAAACACCGATTGGATTAATCAACATACCATTATTCCTGAATACTTTAGACAAACATTTTATCAAACAGGCAAATTAATTCCTAATCTAGCTCTTAATTATGGCGGTGGACAAAATATCTTTAATTTATCATATTATGGCTTATTAAGTCCTCTAATTATACCATCATATCTATTGCCATTTATAAGTATGACAACTTACTTAACCATTGTTAATATTTTAGTAGTTATTGCTTCATCCCTATTATTCTACACTTTCTTAAAAAAACATAATTTCAGCAATTCCGTATCATTAACAACTACCCTATTATTTACCTTATCAGCTCCACTTATTTTTCAAATGCATAGACATATCATGTTTGTTAACTATATGCCATTCCTTATAATGAGCTTAATTGGAGTAGATAATCTCATTCAAAAAAATAAAAAATCTCTTTTAATCATTAGTATCTTTTTAATGATTATGACTAGTTATTATTATAGTGTCTGTGGTATCTTAGTAGTAGGCATATACTATATATATGCCTATCTAAAATATTATCAAACATTCATATTAAAAATATTCATTAAAGATTTATTAAAATTTATTGGTCTTATCTTCTTACCAATCATGATGAGTGCCATCTTATTATTACCTACTATGTATACCTTATTAATAGGTCGTGGAGAAAGTGAATCTAACTACACATTATTATCATTACTAACACCATATCTCCATATCCATAAAATTTTCTGTGGTACTTATGCAATTGGTTTATCTATAATTGGTTTTATTGCCTTAATATATTTATTTTATACCAAAAAAAGACATAATATCATCATAGGAATTATCTCTTCCATTATCTTATTTATACCAATATTTAGGTATCTCTTAAATGGTGGTCTCTATCTAAGAGAAAAATGCTTTATACCATTTCTTCCATTAATTGCTTATTTTATCGCTATATTTTTAAAAGACCTATTTAATCACAAATTTAATATTAAATCATTTATAATTTACATAATAATTATCTGTGTTCCATTATACTATTTCAATAAATCACAATATTGTTATCTATTATTATTAGGATTCATCATTCTCTTATTTATCTATAAAAAATATAATAAATCATGGATAATTAATGGATATTTAATTATAACTGCTTTATCTATATGTATTGTTGAAAATTTATCTGAAGATATTGTCAGTAAAAACGAGTATAACAAAATCTTTAATCAAGAAACTACTAATACCATTAAAGAAATTTTAAATAATGATAAATCATTCTACCGTACTAATAACCTAGATTATCCAACAACCACCGTCAACCAAATATATGATAACCGTTATCTAACAACCAATTATTACTCATCAACATATAACAAAAATTACCTAGATTTTGTTAGAACTGAATTTAAAAATAGTATGTTAGATTATAATTATTTCCTAATATCAGGCAATAAAAACATCTTATTTAATTCCTTTATGGGAGTAAAATATTTATACTCTAGTAATAATCTAGGACTTGGATATACCAATATATCTAATAACTTATATCAAAATGAATTAGCACTTCCAATAATATATGGAACTAGTAATCTTATTAGTCTTAATACTTATCAAACATATACTTATCCGTATAATATAGAATTACTATTAAATAGTACCATTATTGATGATAATAATAACCTTGATAAAACAATTAATAACAATATCAAAGAAGTATCATTAAATTATCAAATTATATCAAACAATGGAGTTGATATTACTAAAAATAATAATGAATATATCTTAAAAGTAGAAAATACCGGACATTTAAAACTAAAACTATATACTCCACTAAACAATAAATTATTATTTATTGATTTATATGGATTAAAAGAAAACACTTGTAGCATTGACAATATTGAAATGACTATTAACAATGTAAGTAATATCTTAACCTGCAAAACTTGGATATATAGCAATAAAAATAATACTTTTCATTTTCTTATCAATGATAAATATCTTGATACTCTTGATATTACCCTAAAAAAAGGAACCTACAACATCACTGATATAAAAACTTATATTCTAGATTATAATAGTCTATTAGAAATTAAAAATAATAAAACTGAAATGATTATTGAAAACATTGATAACGATACTATTAATGGAACAATTAACCTTCAAGAAGATGGATACTTAACAACCACTTTTCCATATGATGAAGGATTTAAAATATATATTGATGGTATAGAATCTAAAATAGAAAAAGTAAATACTGCTTTCCTTGGAACAAAATTAGAAAAAGGATATCATAAAATAACGATAACATATCATTCACCTTGGCTACTAGCGGGTAAAATTATTTCTATCTTAGGTATCTTAATATTTAGTATTATTGCTATAAAAGAACATTGTGAAAAAGTAAGGAGTACAAATGAAAAAAATAAAAGAATTATATAAAAAATATAAAGAAATCATTAATTATCTAATCTTTGGAGTACTAACCACTGTCGTTAGTCTAGCTACCTATTATATCCTCGTAGCCACTATACTAGACGCTAATAACAAAATTGAACTCCAAATAGCCAACATTATTTCATGGATAACATGTGTAACCTTTGCATACATAACCAATAAAAAATATGTCTTTGAACCAACCAATAAAACTATTACCAAAGAAATTATTGAATTTTATTCAGCTAGATTAGCTGCTCTCTTTATCGATATGGGACTAATGTTTATCTTCGTATCAACCCTTCATTTTAATGATAAAATAATCAAAATAATTATTCAAATTATTATCATTATTACAAATTATATTCTAAGTAAATTAATTGTTTTCAAAAAAGAAAATAAAACCAAAAAAGATTAAATTACATTCACTAATTTAATCTTTTTTTCATCTTATAAACATTTCTTATTATCACTATTATATGTTCCACCAAGAAAATTAACATATTCCTGTATTTTCATCTCAGATACTTTTATCCAATTTTCATTCATATAGTACCAATTAAAATCACTCGCATTAGTTAAATATATTGGTTCATATATTACATTCTTAACATTATATAGTTCATATGGAATTCTAATAACGGCATAATAATTAACATCATTATATATACTTCCATTTGATTTATCATTTGTTTTACCACTATCGTAATCTCTAGCATATATCCTAATATTATTATCAGTAATACCATAAAAATCCTTAAACTTATTATATAACGAAAGTTCTAATATTAAATCTTTCTTACTAGTCTGATTACCAACAAGAATTTCAAATCCATAATCTCCTAATCTCTCTGATCCATTATGATGATTACTATAAACTACTCTACTAACAGATCCATAATAACCTATCATAAGTGCTCTTCTACTCAAATTATCAATATTACTTTTACCAAGCATCTCTCCATATGTATCATTTTCTCTTATCATATGAACTATATAACCCATAGATTGATAACGACACATTTCATACTTAGATATCTTCAAATTTAAATCTTTTTCATTAACTATTCCATTTGAAGCCCCAATATCAATACCACCATGTCCCGGATCAATAACTATATCATATTGATAACTAAAGTTTTCAATAACCAAACTTACCATATCATCTGAATATTTTACACTAACTAATTTATTTCCAACTTTAGCTCTAACAATCTTTAAAAAAATATTAAGTTTATTTAACAATCTCTCTTCATTCTTTGCTACTACATAAACATCATATTCTCCATTATCAACCATTGTTAAATCTAATTCTCCACTATAATAATTACTTTTACTAACTGTCATATTATAAGTATACTCAAGTGAATTATTCTTATTTTTAAGTTTAATTTTATATACTTCACTCTTATCCTTAACATAACCTTCGTAGTATATTCCATTTTCATTAAAACTATTTTTAACAATTGTATTTGAATGTTTAGAAACATTTATCTCATTAGAATTAACTATTCCTGATAAATTACTATCCAAGCTAATAATTGGTTCCATTACCTTTACTTTTCTAACTACTACCCCTTCATTACCACTACTATCAACAACCGTATAACTTATTAAATAAGTCCCTTCTTTAGAAGTATCAACCTCTCCACTTACTTTAACTTTATCATCCAAATCATCATCATAATTATCACTAACTGAATATCCATATTCGTTATAACTACCATTAATAATTATACTAATATCTTCTCCACCAACTAGTTCAATTACTGGACTTGTCTTATCAATTACTATTACCTCTCGATAAATATATTCACTTAGTCCATCAATACTAACTGTGTATTTAACTAAATATTTACCTAAAACAGCCATATTTACTTGACTATCATCTATTATAACCTGATCACTAATATCCATATTCTTATATTTAATCTTAACACCATACTCTACATAATCCGTATTAACATCCACATAAAGTGTACTAGGACCTATTAATTCAAATTTTATACTATCACTATTTTCATACTCATATGAATAAGTAATTCCTATAAAACTAACTAACATAAGAATAATAAAAGTTGTTATATAATAATACTTTCTCATAACTAAGCACCTATCTATTCTATTATCATTTTACCACAAGTTTTAAACTTAGTAAATGTTTATTACATTAAATCACGATATACTGTATTAATACATTTCTTCTTTTGAGACATCTGTGAATGAACATAAATATTTAAAGTAATATTAACAGATGAATGTCCAAGTAATTCACTAACAGTTTTATAATCGCATCCAAGTCTTATACAATTCGAAGCAAATGTATGCCTAAGAGAGTGAAAATTCATATCATTAATCCCTAATTTCTTTAAAACTCGATAATAATACTTTCTAAATGTTCTTGGTTCAATATACTTAGTTTTAGAAGATAATATATAACAATCATCATCTTTTTTTAATACTTTTAACATATGACAAAATTCCCAATTAATAGGAATAGTTCTAATAGAACTCTTTGTCTTTGGAGTAGTAATTATTACTTTAGATTTACCTTTCCCTCTATTATTTTTCATATATATTCTCTGAATAGTTTTATTAACTACTAAATAGTTCTTCTTAAAATTAATATCACCCCATTTTAAAGCACAAATCTCTCCTATTCTAAGACCTGTATATAAAGTTAAAATAATTCCTATATCTCTCCCACTTTTCATATTCATCGTATAATCAATAAGCTTTTTCTGTTCACCTTTACTAAATATATATAATTTACCTTTAAGATTATTATTAGGATAATAAAATTCTAAATCTACATAATCCATAAGTTTATTTTTAATTGCATATTTAACAGAAGATTTTAATACTGAAATAATATCTATAATTGATTTATTAGATAATCCACCTCTTCCATCTAACCTTCCACATTGACATTTTCTAATTATAAATTCTTGAAGAATCTCATTATCAATTTCCCACAAATAATAATTTCCAATCTCTGGTATTAAATGATTATATACAATACACAAATAATTAGCATAAGTAGATTCTTTTATAAATCCCTTTCTTTTTTCTAACCAACCAACCACAAAATCCCTATAACGTATTCTTTCCTTACTTCTTAACATTTTACTACTCCTTCTGATACCTTCGTATCAAAAAGAAGTATGAAAAAAAACTGGTAATTAATCAACCATTCAAGGTAAGATATTTACCAATTTTTACCAAATAAACATTTTGTAGTTAAATGGTATACAAAAAATATTCTTAAGTTTCCAAAAGAATATTTTTTCATTTCTATCGTTTATTTCTCATAATAACAATTCCTGAGGAACCACTTCCAGATACATTACCGCCATTACCTGAATTTTCTATCCAAGTAGATCCTGTTCCTCCTTTTGAATAAACAGTTACTCCACTATTACATGATGAAGTCGTTCCAAGTCCAAATTCACAAGTCGTACTTCCTTGACCTGCTCCTCCAGATGATCCCCCTTGATATGGACAATCGGCTGAACAAGATGCTCCATTACTTCCAAATGAGCCTCCATTACCTCTAGTACTATAAAAATTCACTGAAGTATTCATACGACAGCATGAAGCACTTCCACCGCCTGAACCACCAGATCCTCCAGAAGATGATGTTCCAGCTCCACCACCATTTGCAAAATATGTTGATGAATCACCAAAATAACTTGTTCCTCCAGCACTTCCTACACCGCCACCGGAACCTATGTTTATTGCATAACTTGTAGCACTTAACGATACATCCTTATATGTATTAGTATATCCACCGCCACCGCCACCGCCGGCTTGACAATAAAATCCAGGATCTGAATCACAATCACTTCCGCCGCCACCACCGCCACCTACTAAGAACAAGTCAACATCTATAGAATTATTTAATGTTAGTGTCCCAGTTGATAAGAATTTTACTTTCCAATTAGTAGAATCTTCTTCTTCAATTTTATATAAACCAGTATAAGTACCTAGTTTTATACCATTAACAATAATAGTTTTAGCATTACGAATAATAACAATTCCTGATGAACCAGCCGCATTTTCATTTCCACCATTTCCAGAATTAGCCGTAGCAGTCGCTCCTCTTCCTCCTCGTGAATATTCAGATATACCGGTTTTACAACTACCTAGTGTACCTTCTCCAAATTCACAAGTCGTAGTTCCTTGCCCAGCACCTCCACTAATACCAGTACAATTATTCCATCCATATTCAATATTATTGCCTCCTGATTCTCCATTATTACCAAATCTACCACCATTACCGAAATATGTTGAACCACAGTGTTTACATATTTCTCCATCATTAACGGTATCATGAAAGCATCCGTTTCCACCACCACCTGAGCCACCAGAACCAGCAGATGATGAAGCACCATTACCACCATTTGCAAAATATAATGATGAATTTCCAAAATAACTTGTTCCACCTGCACTTGAAACACCACCGCCAGCACCAACGTTTATTGTATAAGTATTTGGATTAATTGTTTCATTCGGATAAGTTTTCGTATAACCGCCGCCTCCGCCACCAATACCAGATCTACCACCGCCTCCGCCGCCTACTAAGAATAAATCTAACTTTAATGTAACATTGTTTGTAAATTCACCACTAGTTAAAAATTTAATTCTATAATCGCCATTACCATCATTAATAATCTGACAATTACCTGTATAAGTAAATATCGGATTTGTTCCAGCTGATGAATTAGCACAACTATAATTACTAGAAATATTTTGATAGTTAATTTCAAATTCAACAAGTAAACTCTTAGATATAATATTTACATTACCAACATTATCAATTATTTTAACACACACATAGTATACTCCACTACTTGATACATTAAATGTATAACTTGAATTATTTGAACTAACATATCCTGTAGCCGGACAAGTGTTATCTGTTTGAATCAAATATCCATATCCACTTACTCCACTATGAGTATCACTAGCACTTACATTAACTATTAAAGTATTAAGATTAGAAGTCATCGAGGTAATTTCACCATTAGGACCTTGATTATCTACATAAAACGGATTAGATACCTCTGTTGTACAATTACCATTAACATCACATGCCTGAGCTATTAAATAATATATTCCTGTTGCATTTTCTAATATATAACTATTTTCATTTTTAAACTCAATGTTTGGAGTATCATCAATATTGGTTGAATATATATATTTAAATGTTGTCATATCTAAATTATTACTTCCTCTAGATACTGTTATAACACTAGAAATATTACCAGATACATATCCACTATTCCCATTATTACTAAATGTAATTACTGGATTAGTTGCTTCAGTCCAATGTGCATATATTGTATGATCTACTGTTTCTGATACAGTAGTTGATGAAGTAATTTCAGTACCACCACTTATCTCTGTATACCATCCATTAAAAATATATCCATCTTTTACTGGAGTACATAATTCGCCATATATAGAACCACTAGTAACCGATTTAGAATAACATCCACTTCCTCCTTGATTGTCATATATCAAAATAATAGTTGATTGATTATTAATAATACTCCAAGTAATGCGAGCAGCTCCATCTCCAGACTTTGCATAATCACTAGTTGGCGTATCTGATACATTAGTTGTTGTGTATGTCTTAGTATTAACATCATCTGATGTTGTACAATTATAACAATACATATATTTATCAGTTAATAAACTATTTCCAATATATCCTGAACCGCCTCCGCCACCGGCTCCATAGTCTCCACCAAAAGAACCACCGTACCAACCACCTCCACCGCCTCCTGATATTTGAGTTACTGTTGAAGGCATTGTTCCACCTTGACCAAAAGAACCAGAATAAGGTAAAATATCACCTCGTATTTCTACAACTCCACCACTTAATTGTGTTCCACCTTTTCCTATTCTATCCGATGACTTAGTTGATGTTCCATTATTTCCAATATATCCTCCAGCATGTCCACCATAACCAGAATTACCATCCGAATAATATCCTCCGCCACCGCCTCCGCCTGAAACAATTAATATAGAATCCCTTTGTGACGACAATTTATATAAAAGGCCACTAACTGTAGCAACATGAGTCGCCCCACCACCGGAGCCACCTGTACTTTCTTGATTTCCAGATTCACCGCCTCCATTATATCCTCCAGATGCCGATTTACCAGTACTGCCAACACCACCTACATTTATAAAAATAGTCTCCGATTTTTGTAAATTTATAAACCCGGTTGAATATCCTCCATATCCACCTTTATAAGTACTTGTACCATTTCCACCCTGAGCGCCCCATACTTCTAATTTATATGTACCAGTTTCAGGAACAATAAATTCATATTCTCCTGATGTCGTATACAATTGTGTTCCCTCACCATATATATATTCTATTCCAGAAGATTTTACATAAGTAATATTTCCATCACTATCTTCTAATTTTATGCACCCATAATAAATAGTTCCACTAATATAATTTCCACTATATATTTTAGATAATTCTTCATGATATTCATATGTTGCACTTTCACAACTACCACTACTTATAATTGCAAATCCAAATGTATTTAATAAGTCTCCTCCTTCATCTCCATAATCTGATAAACTTAAAGTAAATATACCATCATTTAAAGATAAATCTGCTCTTCCATATGGTAAAGTATTTTTTCTTTCTAACTCAATATTATTTGAAACGATTATATTATTGCCAACTTTATCGGTAATTCTTACACATACTGTATAATTTCCACTTTCAGATAAATAAACAGTATAACTTGAATTATTTGAACTTACATATCCGGTAATTGGACAACTACTATCCAATGTTGCTAAATATTCATAAGTATTAATCCCACTACCTTGATCGCCGGCATTAACTTCAATATTAATAGAACTTTTACCAGTATTAAGAATCAAACTACCACTTGGTGCACTATTATCTACATAAAAGGGATTAGACACTTCCATTGTACAATTACCATTAACATCACAGGCTTTAGCTATTAAATAATATATTCCCGTAGCATTTTCTAGTGTATATTCATATCCTCTATAAAATATCGTATCAGGAGTAGCATTCCTATCTGTAGAATATATATATTTAAAACTGTTTAAATCTAAATCTGTACTTCCACGAGATACATTAATTTTACTAGAAATATTACCAGATACATATTCACTATTTCCATTATTACTAAAATTAATTATTGGATTAGTTGCTTCAGTCCAATGTGCATATATCGTATGATCTACAGTTTCTGACACTATTGTTGATGCCGTTATTTCAGTACCATCACTTGCTTCTGTATACCATCCACCAAAACTATATCCATCTCTTACTGGAATACATAATTCTCCATATGTAGAACCACTAGTGATTGATTTTGAATAACATTCACTTCCACCTTGATTATCATATGTCAATATAATTGTTGATTGGTTAATAATATAATTCCAAGTAATACGAGCAGCGCCATCACCAGAATGTCCTACTCCATTATCGTAATATCCACCATTCGGATTAGGCATTTGTTCTAAAGAACCTTTCGTATTAGTCCAAGCATAACCAGCTCCATCTATCATCACTGTGTCAGAAAACTTCTTTCCACTATAATGGATACTACATAAATTATCACTTGTTCCAGTAGTACAGCTAGCACCATCAGTACCAGTTCTAGCAGCTGTACTAGAAGAAGACTCAATTCCAACACATCCAGTATGGCCACTTATATATGATGAGCCACCAGATCCATTTGAAACACCACCAGTGCTTGTATCAGTAGGAGTGCCACTTTGTCCACCACCACCTCCCCAATAACCACTACCAGCTCCGGTGGCATCATTATTATTAGGGGAATTTGGTTTACTTATATAACCATTCCCACCTTTTCCAAATGTACCTGTGTTTTTTCATGAACCTCCAGAAACTTGTGTACCACCACTTGATGCAATTATACCACTAGTTGTTCCTTTATAACCTGAATAACCAATTAATCCACCTGCTGAACCGTTATATGCATTTTCAAATCCTAAAATACCAGCACCTGCAGCAGCCACCATTATTCTACTTTTTAAACTTGTACTATCATCCCAATTGCCAGATACTAACCTAACATCTGTTGCTCCGCCACCACTTGGATTTCTTGGATTATATGATGAATGGGTAAAATATCCACCTGCACCACCACCATTATATGATAGACCTGTACAACTTGTATATGGCTGACATCTTTCATGTCCTTTTTCTCCAATGTATATATAAATTTTTTCATCTTTTTTTAATATTATTTCTCCAGAAGTATATCCACCATTTTTGGCATAACTAATATTACCACCACTTGCTCCCCATAATTCTATTTTATATGTTCCTGTTGCTGGAACAATAAATTCATACTCTCCTGATGTCGTATATGTTTGTTGACCAGATGTATGTTTATAATATATTCCAGATGATTTTATATAAGCAATGTTACCATCATTATCTTCTAATTTTATACATCCATAATATTCAACATTATTACTTAAATTTTCGCTATATGTTTTAGATAGACCTGTTTGACTTGTATATGTTGCATTCTCACAACTTCCACTGCTTATAAGTGAAAAACCATAAGTACCTGTTAATCCTGAACCATCATCTCCATAATTACTTAATGTCAATGTAAATCTTCCATCATTTAAAGATAAATTAGCTACTCCATATGGTTTATCATCTATCCATTTGACATATAAAGTTATATCTCCAGTTAGTGTATTACTTATACTTGGTATTCTATCACCTGAGCCATCACTATTTAAATAATATCCATTAAATGTATATCCATTCTTACTTGGTAAATCAAGGATTGTTTCTTCACCTGAATTATATGTCTGTGGATATCCACTTTCATGTACTCCACTAAATTCACTACCACCAACATCTTTATATGTAATGTTATATACAGCTGAATGAGTAATACTAGGACTTATTACTTCATCATTACCTAGATTAAATTCATTAGTAAATAAATTAGCTGGTATTATTATTGTACTACTTCCAGTATCACTACCTGTATTTACCGTAAAGGTATATTTATATCCATTCTTTATTCTTTCTTTTACAATACTATCTGATACATTAATACTTGTACTTGATATATTAATATCACTGATACTTATATCTGAATCTATAATCTTTGATGATGTATCAATACATGTTAAAGCAATTGTTGTATTCTCTCCATCTTTAATTGTACTACTACTAGGATTAGACCATGTACATGCTGGCTTATCAGTAGATATATTACTAACTGTTATCTCTTTACTTATTACTTTACCACTACTATCTTTAAACCATAAATAATATGTTCCTGTATTATTTACTACATATTTAAATACATATACTTTCTTTTGATCTTCTACTGGTATATCTATCCAGTTAGTACTATCTGCTAACATAGTTAATTCACTATCATTACTTCTACTTACTAATGGTGATGCTACTACCTTATCAATTTTATTCTTAACTGGTTCTATATTACTATCAGTTACTGCATAACTAACTATATTATTATTTGAATTTACTACTGTTGCATTTATTACTTGATAATTATTACTTAAATTAGTAACTTCAAAATTATTCTCAGGGTATTGATCAACTTGTGTCCATATAGCCGTATCAATTTTTTCTCCTGTCATTTCACTTGTAGCATATCCTTCATCTAACCAAATCCACACGGTATATGAAGTTAAAGTCTCTGTTACTTCAATATTATCTAAAATAATAAATTCATCATTACTTTTACTTCCATAAAAATCTCCAGATGCTAATACCTCTCCACTTGAATTACTATCACCACTAGTTATTACCCACTTTAATCCTTCACTATTAGCTAGATTAGCACCTATTTCTTTTATTCTCATATTAATTGATGCATATAAAATAATATTTGCTGCTTCACTAGTCTTATGAATAGATACTGTCGTATGTACTCCATCTAAATAACTGCTTCCTACCTTAAAGTCTCCAACAAATTTAGATTCTCCCTCATCATAAACGATATATTCTTGAATATTCTTACTGGTATTAAAAACAACTGCTTTATTCTCATTACTAGTCCAACTCCAATAAGCATAACTACCAACACTTATTAATAATGCCATTAAAACTACAACTATTATAAAATATATCTTCCTATTTTTCATATTTTTCACCTATTAAATATAACCTAATCTATCTTTAATTAATTATAGCAAATATTAGTTTTTATGTCCATATTAAATACTAAAAAGCTTATTTTACATTAAAAAAATCTAACCGAAAATTTCAATTAGATTTTTTTTAGTTATCCTTAATGTTGAAGAACTGTTAAAATAAAAAATTTACTTATCAAAAAACTTATTTATCCGTAATATATTCTTTAGCCATAACATAATACTTAGCCCCAGATATAATTGATAAAACAGCTGCTAATATAAGTAGAAAATCAGACACTCTAATAGGTATTAATGAAAATGGTAAATCATAAAATAATTTAAGTGTTAACCCTATCATTAAACTAGCCGTTTTATACTTAGCAACTTTAATTGCAGCCACAGCTTTACCTTTATTACCAATAAGCATCTTTATCGAATCAACAATAATATCTCTAGCAATAATTATTACTGCAATAACTGGATGTATCATATTATCACAAGCAAGCACTACTATCAATGTATTTGTAAGAATCTTATCACTTATTGCATCGATCATCTTACCAAAATCAGTTACCATATTATATTTTCTTGCTACTTTTCCATCAATAAAATCAGTAAGTGAAGCAATTACAAATAAAACACCTGCTATAATATATTTAAGTTCAATTGTCATATTACCATTAAGAACATATGTTGGCATATCTATTACTACTTGATGCCAAGGAAACAGTAATACGATAAGCATCGCTATTGCTAAATAAATTCTAGACATTGTAATCTTATTAGCTGTATTCATTTTTACCTCCTTATTTGATAAGTTACATTCGTATCTTGAAAATCATTTCCTGATACATAACTGGCAATAAAATAACCTAAAATAGCTAATACAACAACTATAACTACTGAAAGTATAATCATTTTTAATGCTTTATTTTCTTCTTTTACATTCGTATATGGAGACACAACTTCTTTCGTTTTAGTATTACTATTCTTTGCTTTTTCTATCTCTTCGACAGGAATTTTAGATGTAAAGTCAAATAAAAATTCATTAAATTCATCAACCATCTTTTCCCCATCTAAACCAAGATATTTTGCATAATCTCTAATAAAATATTTTAAGAATACAACATCTTTAAAATCTTCTTTTTTTCCCTCTTCTAAACTAATTATTTGACTAGGTCTCATCTTCAAGTCTTCTGCCGCTTCCTCAACCGAGACACCATTCTCTTCCCTTTTCTCTTTTAATTTTAAACCTATATCTT